>CAIJTV010000249.1:0-3519 GCA_903823635.1 uncultured Planctomycetaceae bacterium | reverse complement strand
GTTTGCCGCAGCAGAGGAGGCCTTTCAACAAGCGTTGAAATTGGCACCGGAGCGAACTGATGTCTCGCTGGCTCTCGCTGAATCTCTGCTGGAACTTCAGCGACCTGAGGATGCTCAAGCCTATTTTCAAAGTGCGGCTGAGGCACGCGGTTTTGCGGATGCGGATCGTGCACGGCTCGGATGGTCGCGTGCGGCTCGGAGACAGGGGGATTCTGCAACGGCCGAACAACTACTGACCGACATCACCAATCGCTGCCCGGAACGCGCAGAGGTCTGGGAAGAGTTGGGGCGGGCACAATCTGATCGCGGCGCTACGGACTCGGCAATTCGATCGCTAGAGCAGTCCGTGGCACTTCAACCGGCAACAGTCTCTGCTCGACAAGCCCTGGGGACGATGCTCGCAGCGGCAGGACGAGGCGATGCGGCCCAACCTCATCTGGACTACACAGCGCAGGCATTGGCTGATCTGGAACGACTGCGACTACTGGAAGACTCAGCAGAAAAGGCCCCGCGTGACGTCGAGACGCGATGGGAGATCGCAGAACTTTATCGACGCTATGACACACCAGACCAGGCCATGGCCTGGGCAAGATCTGTGCTGTTGTTGGAGCCAGCTCACGAAGGCGCAATGCAATTGCTGACCACGCAGGGACGCATTCTTCAGCAGGAATAAACGACAACGCCCCGCAGCGGGAACACCGTGCAGGGCGTTAAGATGTCACTTGGTCTCAAAAGACCTTGCGATTCAATCAACGAGGTTGAACTCGAAAACGTTTGATTCGCCGTCTGTTGAGATCTCCGCTTCAAGAGGAGATGTCTTTTCGGTGGCATAACGTGTCGGGATCGGGTCTTTCGCCGGAGCAAGCGATTTCCCGGCCTTAATCATTTCTTCCATATCCTTCGGAGTCATGTCAGGTCGGGCTCCGGCGCCAGCTGCAGGCTTCGAAACCATCACTTTGCATTTCCCGAGTTCTGCACCAGCACGGCCGCCAGTGGTGATTACGAAGTTACCAGCATCATCAGTCATTCCATTGCCCGGTGTGCCGTCAGCCGGCGAGAATAGCACAGTTGCTCCCCCGATGGGCTCGCCTTTGTATTTCACCACCCCTTTCGCCGGTGCCAGCTTTCTTGCCGGTGTGCCTTCGGCACCACAACCAACCGCAGCAACTAAGAACAAACCGACGATCCACTTCCAATGGGGGGTAATCCCTGTGCCTGCCATAAGAAATCGACTCCAAACAATAAACGATTCGAGAGGGAAATAAACGGAGAGATATCAGTATCGGAAACGTAAAACGACGGGGAACAATAGTCCCCCGTCGCTCGTCATCAGGATTTGCTCTTAACCTTCTGGAGATTAGAACTCGCCCAAAACTCGACCATCGGACTTGCCACCGGGATTGGTGCCCTGGGAGCGAACTACGTGGGCTTCGGCACGGTTTTCGGCGACTGGGATCTTGATGGCGATGAGGATCTCGTGGTTTCAAACGGACACGTACAAGTGATCCCCTCGAATGCTCCTGTGAGGCAGCGACCGTTATTGCTCGCCAATCAGGCCGGTCGCCGACTGGTGAATGCGACCGCTGGAGCAGGCCCGTATTTTGATGAAAGTCACATAGGCCGCGGAATAGCGTCGGGGGATCTTGATCGCGACGGGGATCTGGACCTGGTCTCGACGCCGACAAACGAATCCGCCGCGGTACTCATGAATACGTCGCCTCGAAAGGGGCGCTGGGTGCAAGTGGCGATGGTGGCGCGGCAGTCACCGACAGACGCGATCGGGGCGCAGGCGACTCTGGAAACCTCGGTCGGTGCGCGAGTACGGCAAGTCACCAGCGGCGGCAGTTATCTCTCACAGTCGGCAAGAACGTTGCATTGGGGGATTCCAGCCGGAGCGACAGCAGAATGGCTCGTGGTCCGCTGGCCGTCGGGAACCGAACAACGCTTTGCAGTGCCCTCGCTGGAGATTGAATGGATTGCGATTGAAGGACGTTCCGAATTGCTGGCGATCCAACCATGAAACACACAGAACGGCGATTCCACAATATGTCCTTGTTCTGCGGGATCTGCCTGTGGCTGCTGTGCGGATGCGCAGACCCGCCAGAGCTTCCTGTACTTGTGGAAGACGGCTGGGCCGCCTATCAGGCACAGGATACCGAAACGTTGCAGAGCGTGATGACAGCGGCGATCAAGCGTGACAAGCGATCTGTTGAAGTCCGGTTTCTGCGGGGCCTTTATCTGATCCGTTCGGGGTCTCCTCAGGCGTCGTTAGTTCCCTTGCGCGATGCGGCTCGTGCGGCATCGCTAAGACCACGTGCGGCGCTTGCTGCAGCTCAGGCCTACTACGACCTGGGGCAATTCCAGGCCGTGCAACAAGTGTTGAACGACGTGCTTCAGCAGCAGCCCGAGAACATCGACGCCCATCGCCTTCTGGCGGCGCTTAATTATGACCTTGGAATTAATCCCCGCGCGATTCATCATCTTGAAACGGTCGCTCGACTCGATCTTCAAGATCCACGACCACACCGACTTATCGGCCTGATGCGGAAGGATTTTCAGGACTATCCCGCTGCGGTTGAAGCCTATCAGGCAGCTCTGGCTCGTCACCCGCAACCAGCATTGGCCGCAGAAATCCGACTGGAACTGGCCCAGTCACTCATCTCGCAACGTGAGTATGCCGCCGCGTTAACGGCTCTGGCGGCCGATGATCAATCACCGGATGCTCTGACCGTGCGATTGCAGTGCCTTGATTCCCTTGGTCGTCGTGACGAAGCGGCATCGATCGTCACGGCCGCAATCGCTCTGACAGAACCGCCAGCAACACTCTGCCTGGCTCTGGGCGACTTTTATGAGTCAGGTGGCAAGCAGTCCGAAGCCATCACGGCCTACGAACAAGCGGCAAAAATCGATCCGCTCGACTTCATCCCTCGTTACAAGCTGTCTTCGGCTTACGCTCGAGCCGGACGCGATGCTGATGCTCGTCGCGAACTGGAAGCCATGCAGGCTAACCGTGCCCGCTATGACCAATTGCACGAACTTCAGAATCAGGCGATGGAACAGACGGAAGATGCTGATCTGCGTTATCGCATCGGGGAAGCGGCCGCTGCGCTTGGCCGGCAGGAACTGGCACAGGCGTGGTACCGCGCTGCCCTTGGACTTGATCCGACGCACGCCGCTGCACAGGCCCGTTTGTCACAGGCTCGTTCAGCAGAAGCCAGTGGAAGCGGTTTGTCGGAGAATGCTGAGAAGCCTGCCGCCAGGGCGGCAGCACCGGCACCGTAATCACCGACTGTCACCGTCATCTATCGCCGTAGATCTTAATGCAAAGCTTTTCTGGACCAGGGCACAATCACGAAATGACGGCTGGCTGGAAGCAATGGGAGAATCAAACGGTGAGCCTGCGTTCGCTGGCGCTCACTTGTCACACCCTGTTATGGAAGGACCAGTCAAGCGCAGTACGAGAATGTGGTCAGGAATTTCGGACAATTGGATGTTACATGATTGAATGACGATGGCGGC
>CAIJTV010000248.1:0-9633 GCA_903823635.1 uncultured Planctomycetaceae bacterium | reverse complement strand
GCGGAAGAATCCTTGACGGCGGAACTGCAGAATGTGGGCGTTGACCTGCCGCTGGAACTTGCTGTTAAGCAATTGAAGGATTTGGGTGATTTGAATCTGCAGCAGAACAATATGGAAGGCTTTATCGCCGTGCAGCAGGAAATCATCCGCCGCTATCCGCAGACTGAAGATGGTCGACAGGCGGCAGAGATGTTGTTTCTGTTTTACTCGTCTGCAGAAACTCGCTACTACCGAACTCGTTCAAAAAGTGGCTCGCCGTTCGGAGCCTCGGTCGCTACGGCTTCAGTAGATTCTCCCGCCGTCGGTAAGACAACGACACCACAGGCGGGCGCTCTTGATGTTAATGGCTCAGATGCTGTCGGCGGTTCTGGCTCCGCTAATGGTACAAACTCCGGCATTGACTCAGGTCTGGCCGGTGCAACGTTCATCACGCCCGAGAGTCGCAGTCCTCAGGCCCAGGGATTCGTTCCACAGGGGCAGGGGCAAGATCCGGTTGCGGCCCTGCAGGAGCGATGGGACAGTCACGCCGCGACGGCATTTCGCATTCTTTCAGCGAGAGATGCTTCGCAGGTCTCAACGCGTCAGATTGATCCGGCGGTGCTGCTTCGCTACGCCGTGAATCAGAGACAAGTCGACGCGGCCGGGGAGCAATCGAACGCTTTAGCGGAACTTAGTCAGCGGCCGGACGAGTTTGGTCTGTTTGCGAAATCAGAAATGCAGCTCAGAGCCGCGGCGACGTCCCCGTTGCCTCTGTTCAATCTGCCTCGCCAGACAGAGCGACCATTTCTGGATGGCCGACTGACCGATCCGATCTGGGAGAATGCTCAGGAGATTTCCCTGCGTTCGGGTTCAGGTTCTGGTCGGAGACGATCAAGTTCCTCGAACGCCGATTCAGACGCCAGCATCGACGAGGGCGATGACACTATTCGCAGCTTCAGCATGTTGGCGTGGGATGAAGAGTTTCTGTACATCTCAGCGCGGCTGGAAAAAACTCCGGCCCATGATAACGACGTTGAACTGGCGGCGGCTCGCAGTCATGACGCGAAACATGGAGACAAAGATCGTTTCGAAATAGAACTCGACACTGACCGCGACTATGTCACGTCGTTTCAGATGACGGTTGATGAATCCGGGCAAACCAGTGACCGCTGCTGGATGCTGACTCGCTGGAATCCTCAGTGGTACGTCGCTGTTGACTCCGATGAAACGGCCTGGCGAATCGAAGCTGCGATTCCGTTCTCTGAACTGATTTCTCGTCCTGCGAAGGCGGGTGATATCTGGACGGTCCGCATGAGACGCATTCTTCCCGGGGTTCTTGAGCACAGCTCGATGAGCGCAGACGGTGTCGCCACCGCGGGCAAGACTGGCATTGTGCGATTCATCCGACCGAAAGTCACAACGGAATCTCGCATGAGGAAGTCGAAGCCCTGAGAGGCTGTTGAGGATCAGGAAACAGGCTGAATTTGTGTCGTTCTATTTCCTGCCGGGCAACGCATCTCCGGGGCTGGACGATTCCCTGTGCCGGGAAACGTGGACTAACTTGCAACCGCAGGCGTAGTCAGGAGTGCTCCCCGCAAAGCGCATTTGCGATGATGGCTTGATGGGCGAGCGGCATTCCTGCAAAGATCCGCTGTCCATGGAAGACATTTGCTCCTGATCCCTGCATGATCAGGTTGAAAGTTGAATCAGTCGCAGTTCAAATCAGCGCTGACTTCGTTGTCCTGTTCGACGGTTTCGGGATCGCGTTGAAGTTCGCCGATGACTCGATCGTTGGTGTTGACTGGAAGAATTTATGAGTTCATCGAAAAGTGTCACAGGCAACAAGTCATCCTCCGAGGGGGGCTGGTTGCATATCCTGGGCAATGTTGTGGGATCAGTCTTCATCCTCGGACTTGGCGTCTTCGGTCTGCTGTTCTTCGGCAGAAGTCCAGAAGTGCCAACGGATACGTCGCGGCTGAAGTCCGCGTCAGAAGCTCCCCTGGTGGAAACAGCCGAGGTGACGCCGTGGGACAAGCCGTTTCACCTGGACATTGATGGCGAAGCAACCAGCTATCGAGTGCTGACTGTCGGAGCAGAGGTCACGGGACGGATTCTGAAGAAGTCCGACGAGACTCGGAGCGGGACGTTCGTTAATCAGGGAGATGTTCTGTTCGAAGTTGATCCGGTGAACTATCAACTGGAACAACAGCGTTTACAGGCTCGTGCTGATCAGGCAACTCAGGAGCTGAAGGCGATTGAAGTTGACCTGCAGAACGGGGCAGCGCTGCTGAAGCTGGCTCAGGAAGACAATGAGTTGCAGAAAGAACATCTGGAACGAGTCAAAACGGCGGCGGTTCGCAAAGCCGCCTCGGAAGCGGAACTGGACAATGCGGCTCGCCAGGAACTCACCTCACGCAATGCCGTGCAGATGCAGCAGAATCAGTTGAACACATTGGCCCAGACAAAGAAAACCAAAGAGGCCGCGTTGAAACTGGCCGAGGCTGAACTGCAAAGAACTCGCGTCGATCTGGAACGCTGTCGCATCGTGGCTCCGATCACCGGACGCGTCGTGGATGACATGAAAGAAGAAGGCGATTATGTGAAGCCCGGCGATACGCTCGTTCACATCAGCGATTCCAGCCGCATGGAAGTGAAGTGCAGTCTGAAAGGTCAGGAACTGGCGTGGATCTGGCAGCACGGACAGCAATCCGAAGAACCGCCGATCGCGACTTCGGAAACGTCGGCGAAAACAGAGGCAACTCCGACAGAGAAGGCTGCTTCCTCGGTCGATGCGACTTCCGCGGCTGCACCTCGCAAGGCCGATCCATTTCAGATGCCGAATGTTCCCTGTGAGATCGCGTTCGAGTTCGAAGGAGTTGAAACCGTCTGGGACGGTTATCTATCGCGATATGAGGGAACCGGGATGGATCGAGCGACCAGGATGTTTCCCTGCCGCGTCATCGTCGATGCGCCGGAGAAGACTCGCGTGAACTCTCCGGATGGGATGACTCCGGTTTCGCCCCCAACGCTGCTCAGCGGCATGTATGTGACCGTGCGAATACCGATCGATTCTCCGGTGCAGTTGTTGCAGGTTCCCGCCGAGTCGATTCGTCCGGGCGGACAGATTTGGGTTGTTCGCGATAGCAAGCTGAAGGTTGTATCCATTTCTTTGGTCCGCGTTGATGGTGATCTGGCTCTCGTGCGACAGGAAGAAGAAACCCTGAAGGCGCAGGACGTCGTGATCGTTTCCCCGCTGGCCTCAGTCACGGACGGGATGCTGGTCACCGTCGCTGCTGACTTGAAAACGATACCTCCGCCATCAGCTTCTGCAGATCCAGCCAGCAAGAACGAACCACAGCCAGCGGCTGATGCGAAGGACAGCTCGGCGAAATCACAGCAGGAGGTGCAGCCATGAGCGGTTCCATGGTGCGATGGGCGATCCGTAATACGCCCGCGATGAACACGATCGTCCTGGCGGTGCTTATCGTCGGAGTTCTGTCGGCATTCATGCTGCGTCGCGAAGTGTTTCCGCAGTTTGAGCTGGAAATCATTCTCGTCGCCGTTCCGTATCCCGGCGCGAGTCCTGATGAAGTGGAAAGCGGAATCTGTCAGAAGATTGAAGAAGCCGTTCGTTCTGTCGACGGCATTAAGAAAGTGACATCCGTTGCGGCAGAAGGTGTCGGCAATGTTGTGATCGAAGTTCGCAGTGATGTCCCCAGCGTTCAGAAAGTGTTGAATGAAGTTCTGTCGCAGATTGATCGTATTCCCAGCTTTCCGGATCTCGCCGAAGAACCGAACGTGCAACAGGTCACGTTTCGCAATAAGGCCATTACGGTCGGCGTGATCCAGGAGAACTCCGAAGCTCCCGACGCCGAGCTTCAACTTCGCGAGATTACGGAACAGGTTCGGGACGACCTGCTGCTGATTCCTCAGATTTCGCAGGCCGAAATCATGGGCGAACGCAAGTTTCAGATCGATGTGGAGATTCCTGAAAAGACGCTGCGGGAATACGGGCTGACGTTAACCGATGTGTCGCGACGCATTCGTCTGCGGAACCTTGAATTGCCCGGCGGAACGATTCGTGATCAGGGCGAAACGTATCTGCTGCGTGGCAAAGACAAGCGAGTCCTGGGTGAAGAAATTGCTGCCATCCCGCTGATTACTCGAGCGGACGGCGTTGTCCTGACCGTTGGCGAACTGGGACAAGTCAAAGATGAATTTGTCGATACAACTTCAATCAGCCGCATCAATGGTCAGCCGGGCCTTGCCATTGATGTGAATGCGGCTTCACGCGAAGACCTGCTGTCCATGGCGGATTCTGTGAAAGACTATGTGAAGCAGAAACAGTTGCCACCCGGATATTCTTTTACGACATGGGGCGACTCGTCGATCGAAGTTCGAGACCGCCTGGACCTGCTCGTTCGAAACGGCATGCAGGGACTCATTCTGGTGTTCGTAATTCTGTCGATGTTTCTCGACCTGAAGTTGGCGTTCTGGGTCGCGATGGGGATTCCGATTTCGTTACTGGGGGCCTGTGCGGTCCTCTGGCAGTTCGACCAGACTCTGAACATGCTGTCTCTGTTCTCGTTTCTCATCGCATTGGGCATCGTCGTGGATGATGCGATCGTGATCGGCGAAAATGTTTATGCTCATCGAGCCATGGGCAAGACGCCGATGCAGGCGGCCATTGATGGAACGATCGAAGTTGTGCCGTCAGTGTTCTCGTCGGTCGCAACAACCGTCTTTGCTTTCGTGCCGATGTTTTTTGTGACCGGTGTGATGGGCAAGTTCTTTGCAGTGATGCCGCTGGCGGTGATTGCGATTCTGACGATTTCGTTGCTGGAAGCATCTTTTGCTTTGCCCTGCCATCTTGCTCATGGTTCCGGCAAACCATCTTCGCTGACTTCAGGATTAAACCGCTTCACAAACTGGGTTCTCGACACATTCATCACTCGGATTTATCAGCCTGTCGTTAACTTCTGCGTGGGCAACCCTGCCATCACGGTAAGCCTCGCTGTTACGTTTCTTCTTTTGACGACAAGCCTGGTCACCAGTGGCACTGTGCCCAGTATTTTCTTCCCCAAGCTGGATGCACCGGAAGTCATGGCCAAAGTCATCTTCCCGGACGGAACACCCAGTCGAGTCACCGAGCATGCCACCGAACGTATCGAAAAGGCCATTCTCGACATCAACAAGAAGTATTCGACTCCTGACCGACCTCTGATGCTGGCAACTCATCGCATGGTCGGTTTGGTTAAGGACGATGCACCGGGCGGCGGTCAAACAACGGAAGGCAGTCACGCGGGGTCTGTCTATGCTCAGCTGGTTGATGGCGGTCTGCGTGATGTGACCAGCGAAGAAGTTGTCCAGGAATGGCGAAATGCTGTCGGCCCGATTGCGGGCGTGGAGACTCTGACATTCGGTTCACAGTCTCGTGGTCCAGGTGGCAAGCCGATCGAGTTCAAGTTGCTGGCTCCTTCGACGGAGATGAAAGACCTCGAGGCTGCTGTCGAAGAAGTCAAAGCCAAGCTGGCGACGTACAAAGGTGTCTTTGACGTGTCCGATGATTCGCGACCCGGTAAATGGGAGCTTCAGCTTCGTGAAAAAGAAGATGCTGTAGCTATGGGCGTTCCGCTCGAAAGCATCGCTCGCACTGTCCGCGCCTCGTATTATGGCGAAGAAGTCATGCGACTGCAGCGTGGTCGCCATGAAGTGAAGTTGATGGTCCGCTATCCGGAAGAAGATCGCAAATCCCTGGCTCGCTTTGATGATATCCGCGTCGATGGCGGCGACGGAATACAGCGTCCGATTACGGAACTGGCGGATGTGTCTGTCAGTCGAGGATACTCGGAGATTAACCGCATCGATCAAAAGCGATCGATTACTGTCTCATCAGATATTGATGAAAAGGTCGGTAACGCTAAGGAAATCGTAGGGAATCTCCAGCAGACTTTCATGCCCGACCTGCTGAAAAGATATCCGTCTCTGCGAGTCCGCTGGGAGGGACAACAGGAGCAGGATACGGAGTCGGTGCGAAGTCTTGGCCTCGGACTGGGAATCGCATTGATCGCGATGTATGTCCTGCTGACGATGGAGTTCACTTCTTACGGACAGCCGATGGTGGTGATGACGATCATACCCTTCGGGATCGTCGGAGCAGTCATTGGTCACTGGGTCATGGGAATTCCGCTGACGTTGTTCAGCACTTTGGGGCTTGTGGCTTTGACGGGAATCGTTGTGAATGACTCGATCGTTCTCGTCGACTTTATCAATAGTGCGGTTCGTGGCGGCATGCCGTTGAATCAGGCCGTGCTCGAAGCCGGGGCTCGACGCTTCCGGCCTGTGATGCTGACCTCGCTGACCACGATCGCAGGCTTGGCTCCGATCCTGACGGAGACATCCTTCCAGGCTCAGTTGGTGATTCCAATGGCGGCCAGCCTGTGCTTCGGACTGATGACTTCGACGGTACTGGTACTCGTACTGGTCCCGACATTTTATCTGATCTACGCACGAATCTTTGGCGTCACGGTGGATGAAAAATCCCCGGAAGCCGCTGGTACCACGCCGGTGCTTGAGCTGTGAGCGGCGCGGTTGTTGGTTTTATTGTCTCATCAGCCGCAGGGCGTTAGCCCCCGGTTGCCTTCACCGTGTTTGCTGCGAAAACCGGACGCTAACGCGTTCCGGCTGATTAAATCAACACCTCTGACAGGTGACTCGCTCTTATTGCTTGATTCCTGCAAGATGCGGCCAAATTAATCGCGTTTGAATTCCCCGGAACCTTAGTCTAACTCGGTGTGTCGCACGGTGACGATGTCTTCGCTTCAGGATATTGAACAATCTCTTTCACTGGTCATGCAGGCTGATCAATTCTCCCTGCGCAAAATGCTGCGCATTGTGAGGGAGTCCGAGAAGGTCGGGAAACCGACCGACAGGCTGCAGGAGAAACTTCGGTCCGAGTTTGAAAAGTCAAAACGCCGCCGCGAAGAACGAGCCGTCTGGAAACCTCGCCTGCAGTGGGATGAAGAACTCCCAGTCGTTGCTCGCAAGCAGGAAATCATCGACACGATTCGAGACAATCAGGTCGTGGTGTTGTGTGGCGAAACCGGGTCCGGCAAGTCGACGCAGCTGCCGAAGATCCTGATTGAAATGGGACGAGGACTCAGCGGAGTCATCGGGCATACTCAACCTCGTCGAATCGCTGCTCGCTCCGTCGCCGCGCGATTGGCAGAGGAGATGAACTGCCGACTTGGCCACGAAGTCGGTTTTCGAATTCGCTTTACCGACAGCAGCGGTCCGAATACCCGGGTTCGTCTGATGACGGACGGGATCCTGCTGGCGGAAACTCAGACCGATCGTTTTCTCGATCAGTACGACACAATTATCGTCGACGAAGCCCATGAGCGGTCTCTGAACATCGATTTCCTGCTGGGATATCTCAAGCGTCTGCTGCATAAGCGACGTGATCTGAAAGTGATCATCACGTCAGCGACGATTGATGCGGCTCGTTTCGCAGAACACTTCAGCGAAGGCCCCCGTCCAGTTCCGGTGCTGCAGATTTCCGGGCGCATGTATCCGGTGGATATTCGTTATCGGCCGCTGGATCCGAATGACGGAGCTGATGGGCTTAGTATGGCGGCCCTCAGTGGCGCCGATGATGATAATCGTGAACCCCGCGACTGGCTGGATGGTGTTGCTGATGCCGTCGAAGAAGTTTCCGCGATCGACAGCGGTCACATTCTGATTTTTCTTCCCACGGAACGGGACATTCGCGAGGCCGACAAACGTCTTGGTGGCCGACGGTTTCGCGGCGACACGCCTCAGGTGCCAACGGAGATTGTGCCGCTGTTCGGCCGACTGTCGATGGCTGATCAGACGAAGGTCTTTTCGCCCTGTTCGCATCGCCGCATTGTGCTCGCAACGAATGTCGCCGAATCATCATTGACCGTGCCCGGCATTCGCTATGTGATCGATACCGGGACCGCGCGTATCAGTCGCTATTCTGCTCGATCGCGTATGCAGCGACTGCCGATCGAACCGGTGTCGCAGGCTTCAGCCAATCAGCGTTCGGGACGTTGCGGGCGAGTTGGCCCGGGGATTTGTATTCGACTTTACAGCAAAGAAGATTTCGACAGCCGCGAAGCCTTTACTGCTCCGGAGATTCAACGCACAAATCTGGCGGCTGTGATTCTGCGGACGATTAATCTCCGCCTCGGCAACATCGAAGAGTTTCCGTTTCTGGATCCTCCGCGATCAACCACGGTCCGCGAAGGTTACAAGACTCTCGAAGAACTCGGCGCGATCACGGTCGAAGGAGAATTGACCGAGGTCGGGCGCCGCATGGCCAGACTTCCGGTCGATCCACGCATCAGCCGCATGATTCTTGCCGCCGTCGATGAAAATGCACTGCCGGAAGTCCTGGCAATTGCGTCACTTTTGGAGAGTCAGGATCCTCGTGAACGCCCGATCGAAAAGCAGCAGGCCGCCGATGAAGCCCATCGGAAATTCCTCAATCGCGATTCAGACTTCCTAACGATTCTGAATCTGTGGGATGCCTGGCATGACAAACAACGCAGTGGTTCTCAGGGGCAACTGCGAAAATGGTGTCAGCAAAACTTCCTCTCCTTCATGCGCATGCGCGAATGGGTGGACGTGCATGAACAGTTGAAGGATCTGCTGTCCGAAAGCGATGACCCGGCAATTTCAAAAGCCGCCAAAGCTCTGCATCACCGACACGGCGACCGCTCCGGCCCCGGCGAGCGGCAGGGCGTCAGCCCTCCGAGTTCTCCACAGAACCCCGCGTCAAAAAACGCGCCCGCAAAACCCAACGACAAGCAAAAGCAAAACTCCGCTCAGTCGGCCGTCAAAGCACCACCTCCCGCAACACCCCGCCATAACGACTTCGCCGCCACTCACCGCGCGCTGATGACGGGATTGCTGGCCAACATCGGCTGCCAGAATCCCAACGGCGACTTTATGGGCGCTGGCGGAAACAGTTTGGTGATCTGGCCTGGCTCTGCATTGGCTCCTAAGGGCGCGAAGTGGTTTGTCGCTGGGGAACTGGTCGAAACCAGCCGCCGGTTTGCTCGCACGATTGCTCGCATTCAGCCCGAATGGATTGAACCGCTCGCCGAGCATCTGGTCAGTCGCGAGTATTTCGAACCGCACTGGGATCCTGTCGCCGGCAACATCATGGTGTTCGAGAAGGTCAGCCTCTGGGGCTTGCCGATCGTGCCGCGTCGAAAAGTAACGTACGCCAAAGTCGATCCGATCAAAGCTCGCGAGATGTTGATTCAACACGGCCTCGTTGAGTTCGGCCTGCTGTTCGGCGATGCTGATCCCGACAACGCCGGCGCTGAAGATTACGACGATGAAGAAGAAGCGTTGTCGCGAGGGGCTTCCAAGGTACGGCCGGGACGCAGCACGGCGGCGAATCCTTCGTCCAAACGCAAAGGCTGGGGGCATGAGTTTCCGTTTCTCCGCCACAATCATGATGTGCTGGATCAGCTGAAAGATCTTCAGGCGCGAACGCGATCGCATCATCTGTTGCCGGGGGATGAAGTTCTGTTCGAATTTTACGCATCGCAGATTCCCGAAGAATGCTGCGATCGCGATCGGCTGCGTCGCTGGTTTCAGAGAACTGTGACTCGCAACGCG
>CAIJTV010000247.1:0-6286 GCA_903823635.1 uncultured Planctomycetaceae bacterium | reverse complement strand
TGAAAACTTCGCTATCCTCGGGCACTCGTGAGTGCTACATGTGATTCAATAACGCCGGAAGTTCGGCAACAGATCTGATCACATAATCGACTCCAGCTTTGCGAAAGTCTGTTTCAATCTCCAGCAGTCGCTGCTGCAGAGCGGCTGCTGGCATCTGCAGGGCTTCGGCTTCTGACAACCCAAGAGCGTTTCCGGTTAAAGACACCGCCACTGCTATCATGCCGCCGTTCTTTGCGGCTTCGATGCCCACGGGTGTATCGTCAACCACAACGATCTGATCGAACTGGTATACTCCCAGCAACTCGGCCGCGCGCAAATTCATCCAGGGTGTCGGACGCCCTGCCGAGACTTCATCGGAACAGACCACCACGTCAGCGTGATAACCGCCTGCCGCTGCGATAGGAATGACGATCTCCATAAGTGCTCGCGTATAGCCGGTTGAAGAACCGATCCGGATGCCCCGTTCACGAAGTTCTGCAATCGCCTCCGGGATGCCGGGGATCACGTTCGAGCCTTGTTTCAGAATCTCTTTCTGCAACGGCAGAAAGTCATCATACATGGCTCGCACATCGACATCCGTCGGAGCCGCCCCGTGACGCTGTCGCCACAGCTCCGTCACTCGTGGCAACTCGGCGACCATTGCGATATGTTCGTGCTTCGCACGCCCCATCGGACCTCGCGCCTCCGCAACGGTGATCTCCACGCCTCGTCGGCGAAAGATCTCCACAAACACCTGCGTCGGAGCACGACTGCCATAGTCAACGGTTGTGCCAGCCCAGTCCAGCAGGACGGCTTTTATTGGACGAGTACTCATGATGTGCCAACTCCAATGAATTTCGATAAATGATGAGGGAAGATTGTTTGATGGCCAACCTGAAAGAGGAGTTGACGAATTTCGTCGTCGACTGCAGCTCGCCGTTAAACGAAAACAGGGAGACACTATGTCCAGCGGTTCCACATCTGTTCTGCGAGGCCAAACGACATGGTCATGCCTGCTCCACCTGTGCCGGTGCAGATGTGAATTCCCGGGGCAGGGTTGGCTTCGAAGACTGGCAATGCCGGATGTTTGGCATACATCCCGTGCCAGTGTTGTGAAATCGTCCAGTTGGGGAATTGAAAGACTTTGCGAAGTTCTCGCAGCATCAACTCGTCAATCAAAGTTTTGTCGAATGGTTCGATGTCCGCTCCGTACTCATGGGAGTCCCCCAGGATAATCTCGCCATGATTATTCTGAGACGCCATTACGTGAATGCCGAAACGGTCCAACTCCGGAGTCTCTTCCGCCACTCGCTTCTTCAGCACGGCGAGACTTGGACAGATCTCGAAAATGCGATAATGACGCAGTGTCAGGCCACTGGCCAGATGAGTTCCCAATGTCCAGTCTGAACCGGGGCTCTGAAGACTCAGCATTTGCAGCTTGCAGCGTTTCATTCCCGATGTTGCCAGAACGTGTGGAAACAGCGACTGCAGTTCAGCACCGCAACAGACCACCACACGTTCGAACTGCGAAACGTCTTCCACACTGGATGTCACTCGCACACTTCTGTCAGTCGCATGGTCATCAGCAGGCTCGATGGATGACACATGAGTCTCCATTCGAAACTTGATGCCGTACTTTTCCGTCAGCCACGCCGGGATAGATCGAATCGCCTGAGGCGGATTGACGCTGCATTCTGTGGGACTGAAGAGTCCTCCCAGAAGTCCGTCTGGATTGGCAGCTGGTGTTCGCTGATGCACTTGTGCGGGTTTCAGCAATTCGCAGGCGATGCCAAGGGTTTCCGCCTTCGACTGAAACTCCTGCAGCACGGCCCACTCGTCCGCGCGATGAGCCAGATGAATGGAGCCGCAGGGATGGACCCACAATCCTGCTTCCGTTGAAAGCCGCATCCAGCGAGCTCGACTGAGCATCGCGGTTTCGTAGTTTTCACCATGCGGCTGTCCGATGGGCCAGACCATTCCGAAATTGCGAATCGACGCGCCTGATGCACGTGCACTTCGCTCATACACGGTGACCCGATAACCCCGCTCCGCAGCCGACCATGCGTGAGCCAGCCCGACAATTCCAGCACCCACGATTGCAACTTGAGGTCGATTCACAACGAGTTCACTTGAGGTAAAATGGATGACAAGCAGGCTCTGGGTTGAGTGGCCCCGGCCACGTTCAATAAATACTCCCGAGGCTCGATGGCAAACAGTTTCTTAACACAACTCCGCAGACTATCCTGAGTTTACTGCGAAGGGTGATGACCAAGCCACAGTTTGTGAAGCGTCTTGAAGATTGTGTGAACTTAAGAAGAGCAGGATCACAATTGAGCCAGAAAGACTCGGACGCGGCAAACACAGAGGCGGATCAGACCACGCCCGAAAGCGGCAATCAATCACTTTGGGCCGCAGGAGCAATGCTTGCTGCATTCGGGACGTACTTTTGCATGTACGCATTCCGAAAACCATTCACCGCTGCACAATTTACGGACTTGACTGTTTACGGTCTGACCTTCAAATCAGTGCTTGTGACTTCACAAGTGATTGGCTACTCGATCTCCAAGTTCATCGGCATCAAAGTCATCTCCGAGATGAAAGCGTCCCGGCGTGCTCAGACACTGCTGGGACTCATCGGCCTCAGCGAGATTGCTCTGATCCTGTTCGGCGCGGTGCCTCCACCATGGAACGCCGTCTTTATGTTTATGAACGGACTTCCGTTGGGCATGGTTTTCGGGTTGGTGATGGGATTTCTGGAAGGCCGTCGTGTCACCGAAGCGCTTTCGGCGGGGTTGTGTGCCAGTTTTATTCTGGCCGATGGAGCCACGAAATCTGTCGGAGCGTGGCTTCTGGAAATGGGAGTCTCCGAGTATTGGATGCCGGCCGCCGCGGGAGGCCTCTTCACGATTCCGCTCATTATCGGCGTTACGATGCTGGCTCGCACGCCGCCTCCGAATCGGCAGGACGTGGAAGCTCGTTCCGAACGAGTCCAGATGACCCGCGACGACCGCTGGCTGCTGATGCGCAAGTATGGATTCGGTTTATCCATGCTGGTGATGATGTATCTGCTGGTCACCATTCTTCGCAGCATTCGCGCAGACTTTGCGACTGAGATTTGGATCGGACTTGGCGAACCCGCAGCGCCTCGGACGTTCACCACGTCGGAGATCATCGTCGCCTTCGGTGTTGTCGCGATTAATGGCAGCATGGTCTGGGTTCGCGACAACAAGAAGGCGTTCAATTTGTCTTTGTTGACATGTCTGGCCGGCTTCTGTCTGCTGGGCTCGGCCCTGATCGGACGATCGTTTGGACTCAACGGTTTTGGTTTCATGGTCATGGTTGGACTTGGTCTGTATCTGCCCTACGTCGCCATGCACGCGACGATCTTCGAACGTTTGCTTGCGATGACTCGTGAGAAAGGCAACGTGGGATTCCTGATGTATCTGGCCGATTCGACCGGCTATCTTGGCTACGTCGGCTGCATGCTGTTCAAGGGCCTGTTCAATCATCAGGGAAAGTTTCTGCCCTTCTTTACAACGGCCTGCTGGATCACATGTGTCCTGTCTGTCCTTTGCATCGCGGCCAGCATGCGTTACTTTGGCGGCCAGCGGTTGACGGATCGCCAACCCGTCTCATCCCTGTAGGGTTTGACAAACGAACGAATGCGAGTGCTGGCACACCGTTGGACGCCCGTTGTTGACACGTCGCCGCGTGGTGGTTTGCATTTGCATCTGATGACGACTGTGAAAGAAAATGGTGTGCCTGCGTTCGCCGGGGCGAACTTGTCCCACCCTACGATACGTTTGCTGAGATCATGAAAGCACATCCCACCCTATGACCGGAAAATCACTCGCCGCAGTCTTTCATGGAACCGCCGGCCAGATCGAGCTGCAGCATTTGCCGACGCCAGTTCCGCGGGGGGCTGAAATCCTTGTGAGAGTTGAAAGCTGCACGCTGTGTGGAAGCGATCTGCATAGTTTCGAGGGACGTCGAAAGGTCCCCGTGCCGACAATTCTGGGCCATGAGATCGTGGGACGCATCGAAGCGTTCGGTCCGGATGCTGTTCGTGTGGATGCAAGCGGTCATTCTCTCGAAGTCGGCTGTCGAGTTGTCTGGGGGCTCGTCGCGGCCTGCGGCGAATGCTTCTACTGCCAGCGAGATCTGAGTCAAAAATGTCTGCGATCAGTCAAATACGGACACGAATCGTTTCGAACGGGCTATGAGCTGCTCGGCGGTCTTGCCGAACGTTGCCTGCTGATGCCTGGTACAGCGATCGTCAGATTGCCCGAAGAGTTGAGTCTTAACACCATCAGCCCCAGTGGCTGCGCGACGGCAACGATCGCTGCGGCTCTGGAACCCATCGACACGATGGATAATCGAACGATCTGCATCACCGGCGCGGGATTGCTGGGACTAACCGCCAGCGCAATGGCTCGCAGTCGAGGTGCTTCCGCTGTGATCGTTTGCGATCTGCACGAAGAACGTCGAGCCCGTGCGAAGTTGTTCGGAGCGACTCATTGCGTGACGCCGGATGAGCTGCCTGCTTTACTGAAAGAAGTCAACGGAGGTCATGGCGCCGACGTGGGGCTGGAAGTCTCCGGTTCTCCCGCTGCGTTTCATACTCTGTGGCCTAATCTGCGGCTGGGAGGTTCACTCGTTCTGGTGGGGGCCGTGTTTCCTTCCGAGCCGATTCCGCTGGCCATGGAACAGATTGTGCGGCGCAACTTGACGATTCGCGGAATACACAACTATGGACCGCGACATTTATCGCAGGCGGTGGAGTTCCTGCAGGAAGTTCAACACGTCTATCCTTTCGAATCGATCGTTTCGCAATGGTTCAGCCTGCAGAACGTGGCCGCCGCTTTGGATGAAGCGATGAATCCGAAAAACATTCGCGTCGGTGTGAAGCAATGACCGTTGCCCGAAGCAGGCCAGATCTGAAGGAGCGAGTACCGGCAACGGTGCGACGCTTCCGCTGCTGCACTTGAGTTTGCATACTCGACGTGAAACGAGCGAGACCTGAAGTACAGGGTTGTTGCAATTCACTTTGACAGCACGGGGTCGAGCTTGCCAAGTTTAACATGTTCTGCAGCCAAATCCTCTCGGCCGGATTTTCGATAGTGTATAGCCAGCATGCGATTCGCTTCTGGATGATTAAGGTCGATTGACAGGATCGTTCTGAGCCAGGCAACTGCGTCTTTATCCATTTTCTGCTCAAAAAGAATCGAGGCTGCCTCTAATCGCAGTTGAATAGACTCCGGGTTTGCTGAGAGTTGAGTGATCACGTTAAAAAGTCGCTGGCAACGCTGCTGAGTTGTATGACTCACGTTCTGAGCACGCTCGGCATCATCACTCCGACCAAGCATTGAATAGACAGTAGAAAGTGTGTGCCATGCGGAGGTTGATTCGGGCGCAAGCCTGACAGTTTCCTCCAGGTAGCCGACTGCTGTCTCTGGGTCATCGCAATCCGAGTACCATCGCCCCAGCTCTTCGAGGATCTGCGACTGGACGGCGATGTTTGGCGAATTCCTGAACTCCAACAGCAACGCTTTGGCTTTTTCTGCACCATCAAGCTGAATCAGGCATTTCGCGAGAAGCAATGCGACACGATCCGACGGCTGGTCTGCATAACTGATCTGTAATTGCTCAGCTGCTTCTTTCGCCAGATTCAGCTGCAGCAGATTCTCACCAAGGTTGGTTCGAGCCTCAACACAGTCAGGGGCAATAAGCAATAACGCCTTATACTCATCGACAGCCGCTGAGTACTTTTGAATTCGGCTGAAAAAGTCAGCACGCAGGAGTCTGGGCTTAACGGCATCAGGACGCCAATCGAGCCAATAATCGAGGCTTTTAAGAAATTCAGGAGCATCAAACGCTGCAAGATGACCGTACGCCAGGGCCTCGTAGATTTCTCCAATCTCCGCTTCCTCCAGATCCATTTGGAATATTCTTTTAAGCTCCCCTTCCACAGACCTGACTTGTCCAGACTGCGCTGTTGCAAGGATCTGCTCCAGATGAATCTTTGTGGAATCCCATCCGGCTGCACGTGCGAGCTCTAAAGCCGTTGCTGCGGCAGAAAAATCGGCCGAGCGACGAGCTGATTTCGCCAGCAAAAACTGGCATTCGGCACAGTCCGGATGATTGGCAGCCAGCCGTTGGGACTTTTTTAATGCCGTGGGCACCTCTGAATTTGCAAGCAATCTTCGAATTTGACGGCATTCAAGCCAAGTGAACAGGTAGGGCCATGCGATCAGCACGCCTGCAAGCCCCATACATACCATAAAAAAAAGCGGTCTCAGACTACGAG
>CAIJTV010000246.1:0-3815 GCA_903823635.1 uncultured Planctomycetaceae bacterium | reverse complement strand
TCGGTTGGACGATCGTCACCGAGGCGAATGAGACTGTCGGTCCGTTCGACACACTTGTTGTAACGCTCCCCGCGCCTCAAACGGCTGGTCTGCTTGGATCGCATCATTTTGGAGCTGTCGCCTCCAACGTAAAAATGACAGCATGCTGGACCGTGATGGCGGCGTTCGAATCGCGAGTTGAGTTGCCATGGGACGGCGCGTTTGTGCATGACTCTCCCCTTGCCTGGGTTGCTCGCAACAGCTCGAAGCCTGGTCGAGAGCGAGAGACAGATTGTTGGGTGTTGCAGGCCAGCCCTGAGTGGTCCGCTGCGCACCTTGAGGTGACTGCGGATATAGCGGCGAGGGATCTTTTTGACGCCTTTGGATCTGTCGTCGGTGGGCATCTTCCACCGCAGCAGTATGTTGCTGCACACCGCTGGCGTTACGGTCAATGCTCTGAACCCGATGGCCGGAGCAAGCTCTTCGATCCCGAAATCGGGCTGGCAGTGTGCGGTGACTGGCTGGCCGACGGTCGAGTAGAGGGTGCGTTTCTGGCCGGGATCCGGGCCGCTGATGCGGTTTGCGAACACTGAGCTTGGCAGCTCCGTGATTCGTGAACGCGAGGCCGATCCTGAAGACTTTGAAAGCCGTCTAAGATCGTTGTCATGAGCGCCAAAAGGACAACCGGGAACACCCTTTCAAACAACTTAACGCAGTCGGCGACGTACACGTGATCGTGGGGTGACGAGTGAGCATTTCGACTTCGTGAGTCACCAGAACATCCGCACGCAGTTGCTGAATCTTCGCACGAGTCGCTGCGGAAACACGCGTGCCGGAGTGAATGCCGGCGGCGGTAGAAATGGGAGACGCAGTTGACTCAGGGTGTTGTTTTCTGGTGGGTTAAACGGGCTGCCCGGCTGATCGAAAACGCCTGCCTCACCGAGGCGCAGCGACTCGGTATGAATGTCCTGCCTCACTTCTGTTTCGCAGAGTATTACTCTGAGGGTTCATCGGTGTAAGATGCCACAACTGCGACGCCGGTGGAAAGAAACTTATCGGCGTTGCCGTCTGCTCTTTTTCGTTGAGTACTCACAACGCAAATGTGACAGCACCAATCTCGCCGTTGGCCCGGCCCCGTTGTGCGAAGTGCGATTCGATCGGAGCCAGTGCCATTTGCTGCTTTCGCAATAAGTCAGATCATCCGGGTTGCAGTTTCTTTTAATGCTGAAAGTCATGCCTCATGAGTTCGCACCGAAGCACCGCAGGTTTGTTGAATCGAGTCTCCGTTTGGAGTCTATTGGGGTGCTGCCTGTCGATGTTCACCGCCAGTTGGACGACGCTGCAGGCTCAGACATTGCCTTACGAAGTCAAACTGGATGTGATGCATCAGGAGTTGAGTTCCGACTTTTGCTGGTTCCATCCTCGGATCGCAGCGATCCCACTTGCTGACTCGGAAACTCCGATTGCGATCTGCACGTTGCAAAAGCATCTGGGTGTCTCTGATCATTACTCCGGTCTCTATTTCATGAGATCTGACGATGGAGGCACGACCTGGACTCCTCCAACACTCCCGAAAGAACTTGACTCACGGAAAGTTGACGGCGAAACGATTGCTGTTTGCGACGTGACACCTGGTTGGCATCGTCAGTCCGGCAAGCTTTTGGCGATTGGAACCAAACTGCGGTACAGCGACGCGGGTGAGCAACTTCTGGATCAACCGCGTTCCCATCAGTGCGCGTATGCCACGTATGATCCTGAAACGGGCTTCTGGACCGAGTGGAAAATGTTGGCGATGCCGGATGAAGAGGCCAAACATTTTCTGGTGGCTCCGGGGTGTGTTCAGTGGCTCGTGCGTCCCGACGGTACTCTGCTGGTGCCGATGTATTTTAAGTCCAGAGGTAACGAACGCTATCAGTCGACCGTACTACATTGCCGTTTCGACGGGACCACGATGGAACTAATTGAAAAAGGCGATGAATTGTCGTTGGAGGAAGGGCGAGGACTCTATGAGCCATCTCTGGCCTTGTTCCGTGGAACGTATTACCTGACTCTGCGAAACGACGCTCGCAGTTACGTCACGACCAGTCAGGATGGTCTGCACTTTGAACCGGTTCAACCGTGGACCTTCGATGATGGTTTGGATCTGGGAAGTTACAATACTCAGCAGCACTGGCTGGTTCATGATCAGGGCTTGTTTCTCAGCTATACGCGTCGCGGCGCCAAGAACGACCATATCGCTCGCAATCGTGCCCCCATTTTTCTGGCTCAGGTGGATCCCGCAAAGAAGCACGTCATTCGCGCGACAGAAAAAATATTGATGCCTGAGCGAGGAGTGATGCTGGGGAATTTTGGTGCTGCCGCGATTACTCCGAACGAATCGTGGGTGACTGATGCTGAATATATGGCTGAGGGGAAAGTTCATCCTCGTGGAGCTAATGGCAGCGTATTTGCCTCGCGCGTTCAGTGGAGTCAGCCAAATAAGAATCTGGCCGCTTCCGCGCGGGCTCGAGTTGTCGTTCTGGGCGATTCGATCACGAAAGGCGTGCGATCAGGAGTCACTGCCGAAGAAACATTCGCATCCTTGCTGCAGTCCGATCTTCGTAAAGCGGGGCATGATGTGGATGTGATCAATCATGGTATCGGAGGTGAACGCACCGATCAGGCGCTGGCTCGACTGAGTCGCGATATTCAGAGCCTGGAGCCGACACTCGTGACTGTCATGTACGGAACGAACGACAGCTATGTTGATAAGGGGCAGAAAGAGAGTCGTCTCACGAAGGATGTTTACGTTGCCAATCTGCAGAAAATCGTCAGTGAGTTGCGTCGAACGGGAATTCAAGTCGTGCTGATGACAGAACCACGATGGGGAGATAAGGCCGCATCGAATGGCGTGGGGGAGAATCCTAATCTGCGACTGGAGCCGTTCGTGGAAGGATGCCGTCAGGTTGCTCGTGAGCAGAACGTGCCGTTGGTCGATCACTTTCAGGTCTGGTCGAAAGCTAATTCCGAAGGGACGGATATTGGGGAATGGACGACCGATCAATGTCATCCGAATCCGTCTGGGCATAAGGTGCTGGCTGAGACCATGTTGCCCGTGATTCTTCCAATGCTGGATGGCCGTGTAGGTGCCAGATAGCCTCGCAACTCAGAAAATCGCGAGATTGGCCGCGCGGCTGCGAGAAGTGCTGACTGGCAAACAGCCGGCTGAATGTCGCCAATATTTGAGGTTTGCCTGCGAATCAGGCCTCACGGCTGCGTCTGGACCAGTACTTGGAGGCCTCGTCTTACCTCGGAACCCTGGCAAGTCGTGGTCCGTGCGGTTAGATTTCGCTGTTCAGCGCTGGATCGACAGCAACACAGTTCAGACAACTCGACAGGTCATTCCCTTTCAGTATTTCGGGATCACGTTTCATGAGTCAGGATCCTTCTGTTTCCGTCACTCCCAGCCCTCCTCCAGTTGCTTCAGCGCCTGAGATGCCGGATCACGTATATCTGGTGTCCTACCCGAAGATTGTGTTTCTTTATCCGACGGTCTTGACGGCTCTCTTTTGCTCCATCGTGATGTGGGCCAAAGGAGATATTCCGACGAACGAAATCGTGGCTCAGCAAAAGCAGAACGCCCAGGTTGTCATGAAGGCCGCAGTTCAGAGTGCAGATCCGTTTTCTGCAGATCCTGCTCCGGCGGATGGAGACGCGAAAGAGAACGTTCTGGCCACGGAAGCCTCGTCTCCCTCCGCGACAGCAGCACCGGAAACGGTCTCAATCAAGATTCATTCGTACCACAATGTGTGTGCTCGAATTTTTCTGATTGTGTTCGCATTGAACATGGTCGTCAT
>CAIJTV010000245.1:0-2126 GCA_903823635.1 uncultured Planctomycetaceae bacterium | reverse complement strand
GAAACTCGTGACCGTCAACTCGGTAAACAATCCGGCAATGGCCCGGCCAGTCTGTGGCTGATCTCCGAAGGTGTTCTCACCATCGAAGAAATCCGTCGTCTGGCTCCGTTTCTGACAGACCGAGGAAGCGTTTTCACCGGGACCATTTGCGCGTATTCACCTCAACAGGGTGCCGTTTATCGCAGGAAGGTCACAATCGACGGGACCGCTTCGCCCCCCGTGGTGAGCAGGCGACTGAATCTTCCGCCCGGTGACGCGTCATTCCGTGCAGCATTGCAGAAGTCCGTTGGTGGAGGATGAAATCACGCTGCAAATTCTCCGTGCCGTTTGAAGCTCTCAGCGAGCAACTCTGTGCGTCATCCATCACACCGGCATCATTTTCATCTCAACGACCATTGCAACTTGCCGTCGCGTTCCTGTTACCTGAGCAGCAGTTATGAATAAGTCTTTAAATCCTCTTCGACGGCTCTGGTCCAGACTGCGCAAGTCTGGTTCGTCGAGAACTTGGTTGCTGTTTCTGCCGGGTCGAGCAGATTGCCATCTGGTTCATGCAGAGCAACGTGGCGGCCAACTCTTCATCCGGCAATTTGTAACCGTTCCTGCAGAGGAACTGGACGAAGCCACGCGTTTGCCAGCAGCCGCCATCCTTGAAACTCACTTGCAGCGATTTCAGATATCAAATCCCAAAGTAGCCGTTCTGCTTCCGCGAAATTGTCTGTCGTTTGCTCGCGTCCCACTGCCACGAATGGCAGCCAGCGAGGTCCACGAAACGGCCATGATTCAATCCGAAGCCTTGTTTGCAGAATCTACCGGTGAGCAGAGTATTGATTACGTGCTGCTGCCGCAGGAAGATCGGGAACAGTCACTGTTGCTGATTCATGGTGTTGACCGCAATTACCTGGAGCGGATCAAAACACACCTCCAGGCTTCCCAATTGCAGTGCAGTCTGGTGGCCCCGGCTGCTGCAATCGGATGCTGCACAGGAATCCAGGGAGACGATCGGCTCTCCATCCTTGTCGTGATGCCTGACAAAGAGAAAATCGACATCTTTGCTCAGAGCCACGGTTGCCTCCTGTCGCACCAGCGTCGTCGTGTCCCCGTTGAATCGACAGAGGACGTCCGGAATTCAGTGATTTCCGGAGAAGTGATGCGAACCATTTCCTGCCTCAGCGTTCCGGGAGTACCTCTGACTGGTCCTGTGATCCGATTTGCGGCCAATGGTCGAGACTGGACGGCCGTCGCGAAGTCTCTGCAGTTTGAACTGGGCTTGCCGGCTGAAGATACCTCTGTTCTGCCGTCTCAGTGTTCCGGAACCGAACATCCAGAATTAGAAGCTTATCTTCATGTCATTGCGAACGGAGTTCAGTTTGAATCGTCGGGTGTTTTAAAGTCGCCGCTCAATTTTCTTTCACCTCGCACGTGCCTGTCAAAAAAAGAGCGTCGCCGACGCAATCTGATCCGTGGCGGCCTTGTCGCATCGCTGCTCTGCATTTGCCTCAATGTCTGGTCCCGACGTTCCGTAGGCGCGATGGAAGATGAACTGTCTGTTCTCACAGCAGAACTGGAACAGCTTCAGGAACAGGTGGATGCTGACGCGGATGTGTTTCAAATCCTTGACTTCGTTAAGCTCTGGAAAAATGATCGCGCGGATCTACAACTGCATTTCTCGATTCTCCAGAAATGCATTCCGGAAACGTCTCGCTGCCAGCTAAGTGATCTGCAGTTTCATCAGCAGCCAGATGATCCGGGGATACTCATTATTGAAATCAGCGGACTGGCAGATCGTACGGAAACGGTCGTGGAGCTTAGTCAGAACATCCTTCGTAACGGTCACTTCCGCCAGAGACCCTATCAAATCGAACGCACAAATGGATCGGGGAACCTGAAGGTGAATTTTCGGATCGAGCTCGAACCTCTGACCCCGGAAACTCCTGAAGAGACTGACGAAGTCACAGACGAAATGGCTGAGGGAGTTACTGACGATGTCACTAACGAATCTACTGACGAAGTCACTGGCGAAGTGAATGATAACGTCACCGGCGAAGCTGCCGACAAAGCTACAGAAGAGAAGTCCGTTGGCGATCCGCAAGATCCGGGCGGGGTGTAATCATGTCATCAAAAAAACT
>CAIJTV010000244.1:0-4997 GCA_903823635.1 uncultured Planctomycetaceae bacterium | reverse complement strand
CTCTGGAGGGAGGGGGAGGGGGGCGTCTCTGGCGGCCACCGAACTCCCAGTTCGCCGGATTGAGGCGGCTTAAACAGTAGCGCCAGCAGTCCTCGCTGATCAAGATCGCTGATCAGGGCTGTGATGCCGCGATCAAGGACAGGCAGCATTGGCGTCAGGCCTTTGGCAATTCCGCCCCACTGGACTTCATCGCCGTGATGGTCCCAATGTCCCCACGCATCGCTCATGGTGACGAAGGTGACACCGGATTCAACAAGGCGACGTGCCAGCAAAGCTTTGTCACCGAACGAATCTCGCCCATAGCGATTGCGAACTTCGTCCGATTCCTCGGTTAGATTGAAAGCCTTCTGAGCCGTCCCGCCCAGCACGAGATCATACGCTTCCTGAGTGTAACGGTCCTGTTGCTGGAAGCTGACGGACGAATCCAGGTTGCGACGAAAGCGATCCAGCTCACGTCGGAGTGAATCGCGATCCTGTAAGCGAGGTGCTTCAACACCTTTCGGCATCGAAAACTTGCCATCAACGCGCATGCCGTCGAGCGGTTCGTATTGTTGTCCTAAATCACCGGCACCGTAAACATCCGCACCCATGCTGTTCGCCAGCGCGACGAACGGAGGCATTCCGGGAGAATTCGGGCCTTTGAATTTTGCGGCCACTGAACCCATTGAAGGGTAACCGCCACCCTGCCGACCAATTTCGCTGCGTTGAGCTTTCGGGTTTGCGGCCTGAAACGTAATCGGAGTATGGTTGCTTGCACCTGCGTCCATTGAACGAATGATGGCGAACTTGTCCATCATGGCCGCCTGCAAAGGCATGTGTTCACAGATGTCAATGCCCGGCACGCAAGTAGAAATTGGCTTGAAGGGCCCGCGAATTTCGGGGCTCATTTCCGGCTTCATGTCCCACATGTCGATCTGACTGGGGCCACCGGAAAGCCATATCTGAATGACCGATGTGGCTCTTTTTTTGTTTTCGGCAAGACCACCTTGAGCCTTTGCCTGCAACAGTGAGGGAAGCGATAGCCCCGCAGCCCCCGTTAAGCCAGCCTGCAGAATCCAGCGGCGGCGGCCGATTCGGAGTAGCGGATTTGCTTCCGGGCCGAAGAGCTGCCCCATAGCGTTAGTTGAATGTGATACGATCCGGCTCGAGGCGAGATGGCTCGCCGAGTTGAGGATTGGGCTGGAACTGGACATTTGAGCCTCCAAGTTACGAAATCCATGCCTCGCCTAGTGCCTGTGGTATCAGGATCTATCGTCAACTTCAAGCCGGAAATCCGGTTTGGGTTGAATGATGCCGGGTTCGCACATTCAATAATCGCGAATTTTCCCCCGAGTTCAGTGGTTTGAGCGTACTCCGCGAGAAGCTGCGGTACCCTGTTACCCGGCCGTTTCTGAATAAGATGTCTCGAGAAGTCGTGATCGTGCCTCATTCCTCCACCTCCATGTTTCCCGGTTTTCTGATGCGATTCGCTGCAATTCTTGTGGTTTTGTCAGTCTGGTGCTGGCCGGTCGCGGCGCAGGATGCCGCTGTCGATGGATCTGTGACAATTGATCGGTTGTCGATGGGCTTCAATGGCGTGGGGCGAGTCGGCAATTGGCTTCCCATTCGCCTGCAGGTGCACGGATTTGCAGCAACGCACGAATGTATCCTGACGGTTATTGCCAGCGATGCCCGTGGGGACCAGTGTGAAAGTAAGGTGGCGGCTGCAGTCACCGATTCCTCCGGAGCACTGGACATCCGAGGAGTTTTCATGATCGGCCGTCTCGATAGTCCGGTGCGGCTTCGCCTCGAAGACGCTGACGGAAAGATTCTTTGGCAACATTTGGTGCCTTGTCGAGCAGTTGGGAATTCCGCTGAAACAGAACGATCAGAATCCGATTTAACGGTTCCGGTTGTTGCCGAGATGAAACTGCTTCGTCATCACTCGCAAACAGTTCTCGTGGCCGGAACGCCAGCCGGGCTTGGCGAGCTTGATAAAGAATTGGCTGCGAATGAATCGACTCGCGATGAATTGTCATTGCTGAAAGTTGGTGCGTTGAGCGATTTTCCGGAGACGCGTCGTGGTCTTGATTCCGTCGACACGATTTTGCTCGTAACGGAATATGGCTTGTCAGAAAGTCAGACAGAAGCGATTCGAGAATGGGTGTTGACCGGGGGAAATCTTCTGGTCAGTTGTGGTGAAAACCTGCCTCAATTTCTGACAAGTCCGATTGGTCAGTGGCTTCAGCCGGTGTTTGGGATCGATCAAAATCTTTTGGCAAGCAGGGATCTGACTGCTCTGCAAAACTTTGTTTCAGGGTCCAGTCAGCTTCAGACAAATCGCTATGAAGTACCCATCGTAAGGCTCGGTTCTGACCAGCCGCGGATTATTGTGAACTCCATCAATGGGCCCTTGATTTCTCGAATCAGTTCCGGGGCTGGCGTCATCACCATGTTGGCCGTCGACCTGAATCTCAAGCCCCTGGATCGATGGCTGTCGCTCTCTGATCTTTATGAAACTCTGCTGTTTGGCCGAATCCTGGAAGTCGGCACCGAACAGGCGCGTCGAGGCGGCAGGATCTCCAGCAGCGGAGTTACTGATATTGCAACTCAACTGGCAAATGCTGCTGATGCTATCCCGGCGAATGAACGATGGTCGAGCTGGCATGCGATGTTAATGATGCTGGTCTATCTGGTCGTCATTGGCCCCCT
Source organism: uncultured Planctomycetaceae bacterium (assembly GCA_903823635.1). Taxonomy (GTDB): domain Bacteria; phylum Planctomycetota; class Planctomycetia; order Planctomycetales; family Planctomycetaceae; genus SXXK01. The sequence continues at coordinate 2,306 of CAIJTV010000244.1, read as the reverse complement.
CGACTATCTTCTGGTAGTCAGATTGCTGCAACGTCCTCGACTGACGTGGTTGACATTTCCGTCAATGCTGGTGCTGGCCTGTGGTCTGACCCTATGGTGGTCTGGCAGTCAGCGCGCGGCGGCGACGGTTCGTCAGATACACCTGCTGGATGTGTCGCAGGGAGAATCAAGGCAATTTGTGCGAACGCGTTCGTGGAGCAGTTTATCGACATCACAATCGCAATATGGAAGTGTGTCAGTAACAGACTTTCCTCCCGCATTGGCCTCGGCCAATTTAAGTGAGAAAACCTTGATGTGGCATGGCCGCAGCGAGGACGTGTACGGCGGATTGTATCGTCCGGGCGGGGCCGGTTTGGGGCAGCAGTCCAGTCGACGAACAGAAATTGGGGACGCGAAATTTACGTCTGTGCCTTTAATGGCTGATGGTTCCCGAGCGTTTCTGGCGGAGTCGTTTTCGGGCTCGAGCGATGCACGCTTGTTTGAGTCACAGCTTGTGATGCCAGGGACTGGATTGCTTGAAGGCAGTTTTGAACATCATCTTCCGGGGGCTGTCCGCGACTGGGTGATAGTGTTTGGTAATCGAGCCTATTTCCCGGCGGAAAAGGCCGACGAAGATTTCCGACGTATAGAACCCGGACAGAAGTGGACTCGAGAATCAGGTCGTCTTCGCATTGCAGAAATTCGTGATTTTCTGAGAGGCACGCGAATTATTGCGGGGGGACCTAAGAAATCTAACGCGGACGGTCCAACATCAACACAGGTTCAGGCTGAGTACAATGTCAATGGAGCGAATCCGTTCGACATATTGCTGATGACGTCACTCTATCAGTCGGCCGGTGCTGAAAATTATGTGAAGCTGAAGAACGAATACCTTCGCCGCGACGAAGTCGGAACCGCTCTGCAACTGAACACCGCACTTCTGATCGGCGTCATCGATACGCCGCTGAGTCAACTCGGTCTCGATGATCAAACCGTAGAGCCGACTTCCACTGGAACCGTGGTTCGATTGTTTCTGCCAGTGAAACGAGCCAGTTCTTCAAACATGCTGGATCTCGCGGACCCGAACGCGGAACAAAACGCAAAATCGGCTGCAGAGAAGTCCGAGCAGAAGTAGTGTTTTCGACGATCGCTCGATCTGGTTTCACGGACGTCTCCGCAGAGCTCGTGAGTCACAGAGTGAGATCAGAGTATTCGATCGCATGAAGCAATTCATCCAGCTTTTGCTGCGAAGTGCGACCATGGTAGAAGTCATCGCAGCCGGGCAGGCCGATTCCCATCGATGTTGAATGCGCGGAGATCTCGGAAGCGATTTCTCTCGCAGCCGAATGGATCTGCTGAATGCCAGTGGCTCGAATCAGCGAGGCGACGTTGTCGGCTCGAATTCCTCCGCCCGGCAGGATCTCAATTCGGTCGCGTGCCAGTTGATGCAGCGTGGAAAGTTCAACGGCTCCTTCCGCAGCAGTCTTTGCACCGCCGCTTGTCAGGATTCGATTGAAGCCGCAATCAACAAGCTGTTGCAAAGCAAAGTTCAGGTCAGGCAAAAAGTCAAAGGCCTTGTGAAAAACGAGAGTGGCGTTGGGAAACGTTCGACGAACTTCTGCACATCGGATCACGTCGATTTGGTTGCTCTGCGTCAGAAAGCCTGACGCCAGTCCATCGATCCCTTTCTCAAGCAAGCTTTCACCTTCCTGTAGCATCAGGCGAAATTCGGCGTCGGAGTAAACAAAGCCGCCTTCCCGAGGACGCACCATGGCAATGATCGGTCCAGGGAATATTGTTCGCGCCGCAGCGGCTAGTGCTGATGTGGGGGTCAATCCTCCGACAGCCATCCCGCAGTTCAGTTCGATGCGATCAACACATCGACTGGCTGCCAGCAAAACGTCGTCGATTCCGCCGACACACAGTTCGACAGTGATGTTTCGAGGTGAGGGAGTTGAGGTTGTCATCGGTTGCCCTATTTGGACTGCGGCAGCCTGCTGCCGCTTTTGAGCAGGCAGCCTGCTGCCAAGCCACTCGTGTAAAATCCTGCAGAACGTGAGCAGACTGATCCACATCAGGCCATGAATCGAAAAGCTGCAGCGGGCTGCAGAAGTCCAAATAGCTGGGCCTGCCAAAACTCAAACAAGCAAGTAAGGCAGTGGCAGGCTTCGAAAGAGACAGCGTCGAGAATACACTAGGTGGAACTCCGCGACAATTTCGGTGCCGGCGGTAATTGGAACAGTCCTTGTTTCGGCGATCGGTCTATGTCTTTTCCGACTGGTTCAGCAAATCCCTACGAAGCACCGGCTGTGGATATGTCGCCGGTG
>CAIJTV010000243.1:0-5320 GCA_903823635.1 uncultured Planctomycetaceae bacterium | reverse complement strand
CTTGAAACTTACCGCAATTTCGCGGTCGGTGAATTGTGATACACGCGAAGATGCTGAACAATTCTCCATCCGCACGTCGGCAGAGTTCAATACGTCGGCGGAGTTCAGTCGTAGGCCATTCAATGTCAGATGACTATCAAACAGTGGAGGGCCGCACGTCGATTCCCATCCTCTACGACGACGATCAGCTTGTCGCGGTTGCCAAGCCGTCGGGAATGTTTGTCCATCGCAGCATGGCGGATCGTTCTGCAACGGAATTTGTCGTGCAGACTGTGCGAGACCAATTGCAGTGCTTTGTGTATCCAGTTCATCGTCTCGATCGGCCAACGTCGGGCGTCCTGTTGCTGGCGAAAAACTCTGAGGCTGCTGCACTGTATGCGGCGATGTTTGCGGAACGACAGGTTCAGAAGACATACCTGGCCCTGGTCAGAGGCCATACGCAGGACTGCGGAAAGATCGATCGGCCGCTGGTTTCCGACAAGGGGCGAGGAAAGCCGACAACGGATCCTCATTCGGTGCCTCAGGAAGCGGAGACCTGTTACCGCACGCTGGAGAAATTTGAAGCGCGCTTTGCGTCCGGCCGTCATGAAACGACTCGTTGCAGTCTGGTGGAGGCTTCTCCGAAGACCGGGCGATATCACCAGATTCGGCGGCATCTGACTGGGATTTCTCACCCGGTTGTTGGCGATGCAGATCATGGCGATACAAAATTCAACCGTGCTTTTCAGCAACACGCCGGCGTGACACGACTCATGCTGGCGGCGGTTCGTGTTCAGTTTATGCATCCTGTGAGCAAAGAAGAAATCATCATCGATTGTTCCCCGGAGCACTCCTTCATTCGCGTGATCGAATTACTGCGTGAGCAAGCTGTTCCAAGGTAGTGAATCCGGTGCCACCTTCGTTATGATCCACGAAGCATCAGTCAGAAATAAGATCCTCTCAGGGAAGTGTAAGTATGTCCGAGTGTCGGTTTGAAGCTCAGGCGGAAATGTTGGAGCGTGAGTTCTATCGAGGGATTGATCGAGAGTTGATCGTCGAAGTTCAGGGATATATTGGACAGCACGTTGAGGAGGGGACATCGACAATCCCGGGGTTCACCAGCCTGAAGATTTTGAGCGAGTTGCAAGCTGCGGAAATTACGCCGAAGACGCTGATGGCATTTTCGCTGTTTCCGTCCATTCATGTGGCGTGGTCGGATGGAAATCTGGCTGATCAAGAGAAAGAGGCTATTCTGAAAGCCGCTGAATCGACAGGTGTGATTTCGGGTTCCCCGGCCTATGGATTACTCAATTCGTGGCTGAACAAGAAACCTGCGCCGGAATTGTTCAGTGCCTGGAAAGATTTCGTCGTCGCCATTCGCCCTGCCCTTTCTGAGACCGCGTTTCAGGAACTCCGGGACGCTGCCTCCAACAGGGCTTGCAATGTTGCCGAAACCGCTGGCGGAATTCTGGGCGTCTTTAAAATCTCCTCGACTGAGGAGAAAGCACTCAAGGAGCTTGAGCAGGCATTTGCCAGCGCCGCTCAATGAATTCAGGTCTATCGTTCTTCTTTGATGATGAAGATCACGCTCATGACGTCTGTGCATCCGCTGCGGGAATTCTGGCAGTTGGATCCTGATTGTGTTTATCTCAATCATGGATCTTTTGGCCCTTCTCCAATCCCTGTCCAGGAAGCTCGTGCGCGGTGGAGTGAGCGGCTGGAGCGTCAGCCGATGAAGTTCTTTTGTGGAGACATGGAAGAAGAACTGGATCGCACCACGCAGGTATTGGGGCGATTTCTTGGAACTCAACCCGATCGACTCGTACTGCTCGACAATGCCACGTTCGCCATGAATGTCGTTGCCTCCAGCGTGATACTGAAGGCTGACGACGAAGTTCTTCTGACCGATCACGAATACGGAGCTGTTAAGAATATCTGGCAGGCGAAGTGTCGCGACTCCGGTGCGAAGATGACGACCGCATTGTTGCCGTTTCCACCAGATGACGAAGGGACTGTGCGAGCCATCGAAGCGGCGATCACTCCGAAGACAAAACTGATCGTGATCAGTCATGTGACTTCGGCGACAGCGTGTACTCTGCCGGTGAAAGCCGTGTGTCAGATGGCGCGACGCCATAATATTCCTGTTTGTGTGGATGGACCGCACGCCATCGCGATGCTGGATGTGAACCTCAATGATCTGGGTTGCGACTACTACTGTGCCAGTTGTCACAAATGGCTCTGTGCTCCGTTCGGGAGCGGGTTTCTCTGGGTGCACCCCAAACATCAATCATCAATTCGATGTCCAATTGTCAGTTGGGGCGGAAGCATTGCCGGCCGCGCGGCTTCCTGGAAAGATCGTACGAACTGGTTGGGAACCCGCGATCCCGCGCCGGTGCTCGCGATTACAGATGCGATTCAGTTCTTTACTCCGGAACGACTTGCAGCGTACCGAACTCATGCCCATCAGATGGTCTCGAAGGTTCGTTCCGCGTTGCTGGAGATTCCGGGCTCCGGGGTTTTCTGCACGCCCAAGGAATCCGATTACGTCAGCATGGTGGCTGTTGAATTGCCTCAGACTAAAGGCTGGACGCCGGGGTATCACGGGCATCCGGACGTGCTGCAGACGACGCTCCGCGATGAACATCAGATTGAACTCCTGATGGGCTCATGGAATGGCCGCCGTTTTATGCGAATTTCGGCCCATCTGTATACGACGGAGGATCAGATCAATAGACTGATCGCTGCTGTTCGACGACATCTGTGAGGATCACCGTGTCAAAAGTTAATGGGCCAAGAATTGAAGAACTCCGTCGTGCCTTAAGTCATGCGAATCCGTCAGCCTTTCTGGTGGAACCGCGAGTGATCAGGCGCGTCATTCGGGAGCGTTTTGGGTTTGCCCACCTGTCGGCTTCGATCCCGCATGCCGAAAGTCAAATTGTCCTTGCGGATGATGTCAGGCATCTGGTTCACCCGGATGAACTTGGATTAACTTCGTTCACTGATCTTCCCGCCGATTGCTTGCTGGTTTGCCAGCCGGATGAAGGGGAGTTGGAACATTGGCCAATGCAGGAGCTTCTGCAACAGGTCTGGCGGCGATTGTTTCATGCGGAGATTGATCGCGAATTATTGCGTCGACTGCACACGGACATCCATCGCGCGGATGTGCAGGAGCGAATCGCGAGCATCGGCCAGGTCGAATTTGACGAAGCGCACTTTGTGCTGCGTAATGAACTGCGGCTTGTCGATCAGGAATCTCGCATTGAAGCCTGGCGAGAATTCGTCGCTCTGTATCTGGAGATGAAGCACTTCGAACCGGACCTGTTGACGGTTTGGTTTCCGTCCGTTGTGGAACGGCCGCAAATTGACCAGGTGCTGGCTCGAGATATCAATGCTGCGGAGATCCTGCAGCGAACGCAACTCTATGGCGCCACAAGCCCGGACCTTACGCCGCACGTGGTTCGCGACGAAGCTCGTTTGATCAACACGCGACGCGACTGGTCCCTGGGGATCGGAATTGTTCCGTCAGACCGAGCTTATGTGTCGCAGTTGCGACGACGCGAAAGGGCCAATGAGCGAGGGAACACCGTCGCGGCGGCTGTCTGTGCGATCCGCGCGGCGCAGCGAGCGACCTCGGACGACAAACGCGATGCGGCTCAGGAGAAAGCTCGGGCGGATGTTCGCTATCTCGTCGAACGTTTACGACGCGCCATCAGTTTTCCCGAGCAGGACACGGATGCCTGGCATGCCTCGCTGTGGGAACTGGCCACGAACTCTGTTCATGGATTCTGGAATTCAGAAAAGCGTCTGCTGTTTGATCTGCAGAAAGTCTGTCTCGATCACGAACGCGTGACGTACAAAGTCGATCTGGTGAAGTGGGTTGTGAGCCGCGGACGACGTCCTCTGCGACGACCATTAAGCAGCCTGCGCGAAGTGATGATGGCTAAGCATCTGGCCAGTTCTGCTGCGAGACTGGTGTATGTGCGACTGAGCGGCATTGAACGCGAACGACTGACGGCGTTGTTGCAACAGGCGGCTCGCCTGGCCGAACAGCAGATGCGCGAACGCATGCGGCCGGTGATTCAGCAGACGCTGCGTGATGTGCAGTTGATACCGGCCAATATTCCGGAACAGGTAGCGTTCGATAAGTTGAGCGAAGATTCGCTCGATTGCATCGTGGATCGTGGCTATCTGACAATGGGCTATCTTCGGGATCAGATCAGTAAGAATGATCTGAAGCTTCCGGATCTTACTCAGCTTCATGAACTCTGGCGCGGCGACCACTTGTTGCGGGCTGACGATCGTCTGGATGTCGCCCTGGATGGGGTTTATCGCCGCGGTGAATTTTATCTGCGTCTGCTGCAGATCACGAGTTCTCTGTTCTTTGGAACGCGAGCAGGTCGGTTTGCGACATTGTTTTTACTGATCCCATTCGGCGGAGCTGTGGTAGTCGTGGAAGGTGTCAAACACATCGTCCATATGTTCCATCCGAAGCCGAAAGCAAAGGCGACCGAGGCACGAGATTCAGACAGCTCTGATGTGGCTGAAGGCGACGGCTCGATCGTCGAATTCACAGCGCCGTCTGGCCCGACGGCTTCAGAACTGATGGAGGAATTCCTGACCGAGATTCCTCTCGCGAAGAACGCTTCTTCCATTGCTGAGAGCGATTCGATCGTGGAATCACAACCGGCTGCGGGCGAGCGTTTGAGCTTTGGACAGGGAGCAACCGAATCGTTGATCGTAAGTCCGGTTTCGGATTCCGTTGTGATCGAATCTGAGAGCTCAAGAGCTTTAAGCATCCCGCAGGTAGACTCTCCCGCGGCAACTGCTCCTAACGACAGGGAGTTAAACTCGCAGTCTGCTCTGAACACAACTGCGCAGGATGAAACTCTGATTTCGCAGTCGACGAGAGAAGAGCGGCCAGAGGCCAAAGAAGAGGCGTCTGCGGCCGGAACATCGGGCAAAGATCTGGACACATCCGCAACCCGGGAAGCGGTCGCTGTTCCGCCGGAAGATGCTCGTGAAGCCATCGATCAGATCGTCAATAGTCGCATTGAGACACTTTCGTCAGTGCTGCTGGTTGGCTTTTTGCTGATGGCTCTGATTCATGTGAAGCCATTTCGAGAATGGTTCTTCGCTCAGATGTTTCGAGCGTTAAAACTATTGCGAACTGTCGTGATCGATCTGCCGCAAACAATTCTGCATCTACCCGTCGTGCAGAAGCTGTGGAGGAACAGGACCTTTGTACGAATTCGACGAGTCGTATTGACGCCGGTTTTGATTTCCGTGATTGGATGTCGCTTTGTTCCGTGGCTGCTGAATGGCGTCGCACTGAACTGGTGGT
>CAIJTV010000242.1:0-6665 GCA_903823635.1 uncultured Planctomycetaceae bacterium | reverse complement strand
GCCCTACTTCGTTTTTGATTGGGGTCCGGGGATGTCTCCGGTGATTCATGGCGACCGATTGTTTTTCTGTCAGGACGACGATCTCGCGCCGGCGGCCTATTGCCTGAACAAAAAGACGGGCGAGATTCTCTGGAAGGATGATCGCGGCGACATGGCGTGCTCCTATTCGCACCCGGTCATTTGCGAAACGCCGCAGGGACCGGAAGTCATCATCGCCGGAACAGGTAAGATGATTGGATACGACGATAAGACAGGCCACCGGAAATGGGCCACGGAGGTCTTCTGTCGCAATATCAAGACGACTCCGGTGACTTTTGACGGCATTATCTATGTGTCTGTAGAGAGCTTCGGTATCTCATATCAATGGCGTGTGACCGCAGACGCTGATGGCGATGGCAAGATTACCCGTGACGAAATCCTGAACAACAAGTATCGCCTGAATACGGGCAAGTCGATTCCGGACGCATTCTGGGCCAAGTTCGATCGTGGCGACGAAAACAAAGATGGCGTGCTTGAGGGAGAGGAAATCGACAAGGCGTTTCTCGACCCTAAAAACCGAGGCGGTCTTCTGGCTAGTGAAGTTCAGGCAAGACTGGGCAATACGATTGACACCGACGCTGACAAACTCTCGGAAGAACTGAGTGAACTCCAAAAGGACGCCTCGATTCAGGCTGTTCGCGGCGGCGGCGAAGGAGATGTCTCGAAGACTCACGTGCTCTGGATGAAGAAGACGAAATCGGCCTCACACATCGTTTCACCACTTGTGGCCGACGGCCGTATGTTTCTGATTAAGCAGGGCGGCATCACCGCATCGTTTCAGGCAGCAAACGGAGAACCGGTCTGGGACCGTCGGCGAGTCGGTGCTGATGGATCTTACCTCGCGGCTCCCGTTTATGGCGACGGAAAGATCTATGTCACTTCGGAACCGGGTGTGATCAGCGTGATCGAAAGTGGCCCGGAACAAAAGGTGCTCGCCAACAATGATTTCGGAGAGCCGATCGCAGCAACTCCCGCTCTTGTCGATGGACAGATTTTCGTCCGCACTCGCACCCGTCTGTTTTGCATCGCCGACGAAGCAAAGTGAAACGAATGGCAATACGCTGGCGGAGTCAGCGTTGTCGCGAAGCCTCTCGCCCAGCCAAGGGCGCATAAAAAATGCGGCTCGAAGATCGAGCCGCATTTGTTTGGCCAATGGAGTTCAGTTTCCGAACTCTCGACTACTTTCCAGCGGTTCGAGCTGGCGGCTGAGCGGCAGGAATCTCGCTTAGCAGTTGCATCAGATCCACTTTCACGTACGGCATTTCGGCACCCGGTTTTGTATGGCTGGCGTTGGCCACGTAGAGCACTCCGTCGGCCGGAACGAACAAAACATTGTGCAGATTGGATTCCATCGCCACAGGTCGACACATCAGCCACTGTCCGAGTTCAACATTGAACTGCCCGTGCTTCTCATTCACTCGGCGACGCAGTTCTTCAAGCCGACCGCCGGCCGATAGAACCACGGTATCCTTGATTCCTTCACCAAGGCGTTCATGGCCTTCTCCGGCTTTGATGAATTCAATCGATTCCGGAGTTGCCGCAACACCAACGGCGTCGTTGATCTCACCGTCGGCAAAGACATAGTAGTACTCACAGGTGCGAGGACTGTTCGTCCAGAGTTCCTGAACTTCGGCCAAATTATCACATTCCTCCAGAGCACGTCTCATCAGAGTCGCCATGGGAGCGCCGTCCCATTGGCCTTCGCCACGGCCTCCCATTTCGCCGAGAGAAATCTTTTCAGCATTCATTCCGCTGACGCTGCCGATAAAACCTGCATAGCCGACGTTGGCAAATGGAATCTGCCCCTGAGCTTTCACGATGAATGTCGTGGAGGCATCCTGCAGCCCAATCGTGGTCATGTAATCCAGAACTCGACCGTGGTACAGCTTGCCATCTTTCGTGGCCGAGCCAAAAACTGCAAAGCCAGAGCAGTGGAAGAGTTCCGGAAAGACATTCAGAACCTGCACAACTTCCGGTTCCATACCCAGTGAAGCAGCCAACGCTGATGTTTCTCGCTTGTGTCGATCCGGAATATGCGGAGACAGGCGAGCATAAGCATCTTCCAGATCATGTCGGAACCAGCGTCCCGTTCGCACGACGTTTGCAGTGCCGAAGCTGTACAGCACGGACTCGATGCAACGGCGAGATTCTTCTGGCAGCAGTTCTCCATGAGCCATCCCGATCTGTTCCGGAGTTCCCCAGAGAACAGCCACTCGCTGACCATCGACCCACTTCAGTTCACCGTGATCTGTTGTACGAGGTTTCATCGATGGCTTTGTCAGAGAATCTCCTGGCTGCAGAATCTCGGTCGCTCTTCGGATGCCTCGCAGCAGAGTTCGCTCAAGCTCATGACGAGGCAGCTCGGTCACTTTCATATCGGGCCATTCGGTGGCTGACGGTGCTGTGGCCACTTCCGTTTTCGTCACCAGTGACACGTGCACGTTGTCGATTTTGGCGTCGATGCTGTTATCGGCGGGAAAAGTGATCTTTGCATTGCCGGTTGAGAAAGCCCCTGAAGCGTCGTCATGCTTGACGTTCATGTTGGCCAGAAGTCCCCGCAGAGTTCCCTCGACGTCGCCTGCCGCGAGGACATTCAGCCCGAAGCGGAGCTGAGTGAGTTTGGAGTGGTCAGAGATCAGACGTTCGGCGATCGCGTTTGGGCTCAGGTTGTCGTCGTCAGGAGCATCACCGGTTCCGATGAATACGACACCATGCTTCGGCAAAGCCAACGCGGTCACGTCGCTCCGACGACGGATTGAGACAGCATAGTCAGCATGTGTCAGTTGCAGGTCGAAGCGCTGATCATCATAACGAACCAGACTGACCTCTATTAGTTGAGGCTTTCCATCAATCGGCACCTCGATTTTTCCCGAGACGTCAAATTGGGCCTGCTTGCCCGCAAGGATTGTAGCCAGCGGCTTAAGCCCTGAGGCGAGGTCTGCTGGCTGCTCAGCAACAACCAACGGGGCTGTGCAAAGGGCAGTGAATCCGAGTAACAATATCAATCGCAATTTGTTCATGTCAGGCATCTTTCGAGGAGCTGGTGGGAACAGAAGATGACTTTGCAGGTTGGCATCTCGAATGGCTCTGAGAAGTGAATGAGCCGGTATTCGGAAAGCAGTTTAATGCTCGGCCGCTTTCTGTGCATCCACACGTTTCACGGATTTTTTGGCGGTCCTTTCGGCCGAATTTCCTCATGATCAGCCGACAATTCCAGGAAAGGTGATTTCCTGCGTCCAGATTGCCGTCCCGATCGGGTATATAGGAAGCGTAAAATTTGTGTGAAAATCGGGACATTTGCTCCAGCGGTTCTGCGCGAAGCAGGCTTGGTCCCAGTAAACCGGAAAGCGACCTCGGTCGAAACTGATTGATTTCATGAAGCGAAAACGAAACGCATCACAGGACGAGTTTGAAGACGACGATCTGGATCTCGACCTTGACGATGATGGCGATGACGACGGTCTGGATGATCTGGATGATCTGGACGATGGCCTTGAAGAATTCAATCTGGAGCATGACAACCTTGACGAGTTCAAGGGCGAACGGAAGCTCAAGTCTCACTCCGATCGTCTTGTGGCAGGCTACACAGCAGAACTTAAGGGCCCGGACGTTTTGGTCGTCCTGCTTCACGGGACAACTCTCGCCTCTGCGCTGAGAACAGCTCGACCGGATCTCAACTTCACATTCTGGACTCCGGAGCATTTCTTCTTCCGGACCCTGCAAAAGTATCACGGTGATGCTGTTTCTATGCAGGCACCAGGAGTTGGCAAAACGACTCTGGCTTGCACGGCTGATCTGCCCGCGGGGACCTTTGACGAAGCTCTATATGCAACCTACTTTGGTGATCCGTCCGAGCAGGCTCAGGATTTGCTGCAGATGATTCATCAGCGACTGCGATCCGGTGGCCGACTGATCGCTTCGACGAATAATTCCAGAGACAAATGGGTTCAGAGCCAACTGCGTTTGATCTTCCCGAACGTCGTCGTCAACAAACAAAAACACGGTGTGGCCTGCGTGGCGACGAAGACTGGAGAACTGAAAAGAGTCCGCGGCTTTCGTGCGAGGTCGGCGTTTCGGCAGGGCGAGCGACTTGTTTATGTCGAAAGTCGTCCGGGTATCTTTAGTCATCGTCGCATAGACGGCGGAGCACGCGCGTTGATCAAGTCGCTTGCACTACTAAAGGGCGAAGCATCCGGCTCTGCGGAGTTCAATCCGTCGAAGATTATCGAAATGGGTTGCGGCTGCGGGGCCGTTTCGCTGGCGGCTGCGGTTGAATATCCCAACGCAAAAATCCTGGCCGTCGATAGTGATGCTCGGGCGATTGAATGTACTCAGATTTCGGCCAAGCTGAACGAGATCACCTCGGTGGAGACACTTTTGACTTCCGATGGAGTCATCCCGGAACCCAAATCCTGGGATCTGCTGTTGGGCAATCCGCCATATTACTCTGATTATCGTATCTCTGAGCTATTCCTGCAGGCGGCGAAGAATGGCCTGCGATCTGGTGGGCGAATTCATCTGGTCACCAAACTGCTCGACTGGCATGGCGCGAGAATGAAGCAGTTGTTTGCTTCGGTCGAGACGCATCCAATCGGCGAGTACGTCGTCTTCACTGCTCGGCAAAAGTGATGAGGCGTTGACGTGGCTGCGCGTCGCTCGATCCTGATCTTCGAATACCTGCTGGCGAGTCCGGGAGTATGGAAAGACGCCAGTCCCTCGATGCAGCGCGAGGCGGCGTCGATGCTGGCGGCTGTGGTTGATGATTTCGCCAGGCTTCCTGACGTGCGTCCCGTGGTCCTGGTCGCCAACGACGCGCGGGAGATGGTTGAATCCAGCGGCCATTTTTTCGCGGCTGCGGAAATGCTCGCGCTGACGGAAGATCCTGCCGACTGGCTGGCTCATCCGGATCGAGATCCCGGCAGATTCGCGGCGACGATGGTGATTGCTCCGGAAAGCGGCGGTACGTTGGTTTCGTTGCTGCAGCAGTTACAGGCAGGACATTGGCAGTCCGTTCCAAACTTGAATGTCAGCTGGGCGCGTGCAGAGATATTCACTGACAAGTTCCGAACATTTCAATGGTTGCAAAGATACGGAGTGTCGACTCCCGTGACAAAAGCGATCTCAGTGGCAGAGTACGACGAACTGCGGCACAGCAGGAGTTGTCAGCATCTGTTTACTGATGGCCAATCCATGCCAGGGAACGAGGGACTGGGAATTCTCAAGCCGCGCGACGGTGTTGGCTGTGACGGCGTTTCATTTATTCAATTCGCAGGCGATGAGTTCTCGGCGAAGGCTGAAAAGTCAACGGCTGAAACGACATCAGTGGACACGACAGCAATTGAACGCCCCTGGTTGATTCAGGAGTATGTTCCTGGCATCCCGTGCTCGGTGGGCCTGATCGGTGGGCGCGGGCGTGGACCTGCGACGATTCTGCCGCCGGCCATTCAGAACCTGCGATTGCAGCATGGGCAACCGGTGTATTGCGGCGGCAGAATCCCCTGCGATTTGGATCTCCAGGACGCCATTCTGCCGTTGGCAGAGAAGCTGGCTTCTGCGGTTGGGGAGTTCTCCGGCTATCTTGGAGTTGATATCGTGGTCAGGCGAGCCTCCTCGGGCGAATTGGTAGCGACGGTGATCGAACTGAATCCTCGACTTTGCACCAGTTATGTTGGGTATCGGAGAGCAACCGACAGCAACCTTGCCGGTTTGATCCTGCAAGAGCCAGCAGAGACCGAGATCCACTGGAGGACCGCAGGAACCGAGTTTGAAGCTTGTGGTCAAATAATTGCCTCGAGTTGATTCCCGCTGATGGAATCGAAATCGGCCGTGATTTCGTCGTGGTTGATCTGTTGGAATTCGGCATAAATTGCGTCTGAAGGCGACTTACCGGCAGACAGGGAATCGTGCAGAGACGGAACTGTGAAAAGCATCCGTGCGAAGGATGTTAAGTTTTTCCGGTCATGTAAGTCTTACCGAATATAGCAGATAACCGTTACCGCACTGCGGACGGTCTGGAGAGACTCTGCACACACAGTGAGTGAATTCGGGGTCAGCCAACGCTGACCAAAAAGGGGCACAAGACCATGTGGAACTGGCGAGCCAAGAACGCACGTAAACGCTCAAACAAAGCCATTGAATCTGAGCGAGTTGTTGAGCATCTGGAAACTCGCGCGCTGCTGGCCGGAAATGTGGTCGCCAGCCTGAATGGTTCTCACCTGACAGTCACGGGCGACGCTGCGGATAACCAGATCGACATTACCATCCTGAATGGCGGTATTCAGCTTCGCGGATTGAATTCCACAACGATCAATGGTGGCACGGATGCTTTCATTGTGGCAGCTGGCACTGACACGATGGCCGGGGATGTCGTCATTCGTCTGGCGGGCGGCAACGATTCCGTGGCCTTTAGTCGCGGCATCAAATTTGAAAGATCCGTGGACGTCTATGGCGAAGCCGGCAACGACTCCATCGCAACCAACGGAGTCACATTCGAGTCTGATGTGTTCCTGCGCGGCTATGCAGGCAATGACACGATCAGTATGCAGGATACAACGGTCGATGGATCATTGTACCTCCACGGTCAGGAGGACAACGACCTCATCACGCTGAAGACGGTCACTCTGAAT
>CAIJTV010000241.1:0-3649 GCA_903823635.1 uncultured Planctomycetaceae bacterium | reverse complement strand
CGTCGGCTCTGACAGGACCATGATGCGATGACAACGGACCCTACACAACCAGAGCCTCAGCCAACTCCAGCAGCACCAGAACCTGCGCCTGCCTCCGTAATGGAATCAGCTCCAGCCCCGGAGGCTCCGATGGAGCCCGTTGCTGCTGCCGACCCGATTGCGGCGGCTCAGGAAGCATCGCTCGAAGAAGCTTCTTCCGCAGCGGCTCGTGTCCGTGAGAAAATGGCGAGTGGTTCAGAGCGTCCAGCAGCGGCCGAGGCAAACGTTCCGCGGACTCCGCAAAGAGCATCAGCGGTTGAAATCCCTGCAGCCGACGATCTGGATTTATCACTGGAAGAGGAAATCTCTGCTGCGATGAACAGCGGTGATCTCTCAACGCCGATCGAATTGTCAGCAAACGCGGAAGAGCAACCAGCAGAAGGTGCCAAAGAGATTGGCCCCGGGGCTAAGGTCAAGGGCGTTGTTCAGGCGATTCATGGCGGTGACATCTTCCTGGATGCCGGCCTTCGTCATAACGTTGTTCTGCAGGTCACTCAGTTTGCTGAAGGAAAAGTTCCCGCAGTCGGCGATCAACTGGATGTGATTGTTGATAGTGTCGATGCAGACGGCTTGATCAAGGGCCGAATTCCGCGAGCACGCCATCGTGCGGGTGGGAATTGGGATTCATTGGCCGTGGGTCAAGTTGTGGATTGCCTTGTGACGGCTGTCAACAAAGGTGGTTTGCAGGTCACCGTCAGCAATCTGCGAGCGTTCCTGCCGGCCAGTCAGGTTGAAATTGGATTCGCCGGGAATCTGGATGGTTATCTCAACCAGAAGATGACCGTGCAGATTACCGAAGTCAATGCGAAGAAACGCAACCTGGTCGTCAGTCGCCGTGCCCTTCTGCAAGCCGAGCGAGAAGAGGGCGAGGGTGAGTTCTGGGGCGGCGTCGAAGTTGGCCAGGACTTCAAGGGCGTCGTGAAGACTCTGAAGGACTACGGTGCCTTTGTTAACATCGGACCAGTCGACGGTTTCCTGCACATCGGCGAAATCAGTTGGTCTCGCATCAATCATCCGAAGGATGTTCTGGCTGAAGGTCAGGAAGTCGATGTGAAGATCCTGAAGCTGGATGCCGACAAGAAGCGGATCAGCCTCGGCATGAAGCAGTTGGCTCAGAATCCCTGGTCGCATGCTTCTGAACAATATGCTCAGGGCCGCACTGTTTCCGGCAAGGTGACACGAGTTACAGAATTCGGTGCATTCGTTGAACTTGAGCCCGGGCTGGAAGGCATGGTGCACATCAGCGAACTGGCCTGGCGTCGCGTCGGCAGCGTTGCGGAGATCCTGAAGGTTGGCGAAACCAAAGATTTCCAGGTAGTCGAAGTCGACACCAAACGGAAGCGAGTTTCCCTGTCGCTGAAGGCTCTTGAAAAACGCCCTGAACTTCCGAAGTCAGAAAGACAGGAAGAGCCCGAGCCGGCTCCGGTCGAACCTCGCAAGCCACGCAATACCAACCTGCGTGGGGGCACTGGCAGTTCCAGCGGACGCGGCATGTTTGGCAATCCGTCAGACTTCACCTGATTTGACCGTTGTCTGAATCTCGCCGATGCGGATCAAGCTGCGCCTCTTCGTTCCTTGCGAACGAGGAGGCGAAAGCGAAGCGATCTCACAGCGAGCGGTTCTGTGGACGTGCGGCTTCGCGGAGCATTCGGGCCAATACTTTTGTGTCTTCAGCCGCGTAAGAATCAACCATGTTCTGGCTTGGCTGGATTATTTGTGCCCTTGTGGCGATGACGACCATTCCGGCCGTCATCGCCCTGAAGCTCAAGCGTCTCAGGATTCCGTTAGATTCTGCTCTTGAAACAGAGCTTCCCGGTGTGAGTGTGATCGTCCCGGCGCGCAATGAACAGGCGCAGATCCGCAACGCACTGACGACGTTGCTGCAATCGACAGGCGTTCGGCTGGAACTCATTGCAGTCAATGATCGTTCAACGGACGGCACCGGGCAGATTATGGATGAGGTCGCTGCCACCGATCCTCGTTTGCGAGTCGTCCATGTGACAGAACTCCCGGTGGGATGGCTGGGAAAAAATCACGCGATGCATTTGGGTTCGCAGGCCGCATCGCAGGAACTGCTGTTGTTCACTGATGGAGATATTTTGTACGAACCGCGAGCCATTGAAGCGGCCGTTCGACACTTTCAAAGCAAGAAGCTGCAGCATCTTTGTTTGCTGCCGAAGATGATTCCGGGCAGTGTGCTTGAGAATGTTCTGGTCTGCTTCTTCGGGCTCGCGTTTGCGACCGGCATGCAGATTTATCTGATCAGAACTCGTTGGCCTTTGGCGTACGCCGGCGTCGGTGCGTTTAATCTTGTGAATGCCAAGTTCTATCGTTCTCTGGGTGGCCATCAGCCAATAGCCATGGATGTTCTGGACGACGTCAAGCTTGGGAAGATGATTAAGAAGAACGGCGGAGCCAGTGATTTTCAGATGGCTGACGACTGGTTATCTGTCCGCTGGCAGCCGTCGCTCTGGGGTGTTGTGACGGGCCTGGAGAAGAACGGCTTTGCTTCACTGAATTACTCCGTGCGAGCCCTTCTGTTTACGACGCTGATATTCTTCGTCACGATGCTCTATCCGTGCCTGGCGTTTTTTGTACTGCCGTTATCAACAGCGGTGGGCTGGATTGCGACGGCCTGTATCTGGCATCTGGCCTTCGCCTTCATGGTTTATCCGTTACCGGGTTCATGGAAGTTGATGCCTTTGTTCATGTTTGGCCCCAGCCTGATGGCGTTCGCCTATTGGCGATCAGCATTCATTACACTCCGTCAGGGTGGCGTCAGATGGCGAGATTCATTCTATCCACTCAAGCAATTGCGAGATTCGATGTACCAGTGAAACAAGCCGTGCGAATTTAACAAAGTCACCATAAACGGCATCGACAGTTCTCATGGACTGACGAAATTGTATTCCGCTTCCAATTCTGAATCGTTTTTTGTTAACCTGTGTGTTCAAAAGGTGTCATCCAGCCGACACACCAATTCCAATCCGCGCCCGTAGCTCAGTTGGATAGAGCGACCGCCTTCTAAGCGGTAGGTCAGTGGTTCGAATCCACTCGGGTGCATTTGTTTAAGTCCTTGCCGTTCCATCACTTATGGAAACCTGTCTTTCGAGACAGTGCGGCGTGAAACGGTTTACTACCCGTTTTACTACCCATTTCTTTTGGGAGCCGCAGGTCATGAAGAAGCAACAGCCGAAGTACGCCCTCCACAAAGCCACAGGGCAAGCCCGTGTACGCATCGACGGGAAATCCATCTACCTTGGCGAGTATGGCTCCGAGGAATCCCGTCGCCGCTATGACGAGGTGGTCACAGACTACATGAAGGGCACACTCAACGTGTCCTTCCATAAACTGACCATTTCTCAGTTGAGCATCGCCTACGTCAAGCACGCCAAAAGCTACTACGTCAAGAATGGCCGGATCACGTCAGAAGTATCCAACATTCAGGTGGCTCTGCGTCCGTTGGTGAAGCTTCACGGCAAAGGGCTTGTCGCAGAATTTGGCCCCACCAAATTGAAGCAGGTGCGGGAACTCATGATCGCTAATGGCATCGTTCGGAAGTCCGTAAATCGAGGGATCGGACGCATTAAGCGGATGTTTCGGTGGGGCG
>CAIJTV010000240.1:0-1750 GCA_903823635.1 uncultured Planctomycetaceae bacterium | reverse complement strand
CAGACGGTCGACATCTGATAGGCATGGACTCTAAACTCATGGTACCAGAACACACGACTTTGGCGGTGGCATGTCGTCGTGCGGCTCAGAAACATTGGCGAGTGACAGAAAACTCGCAGTCTGCATCTGAAAGGCGCACAAAGAAAACGTAATGGCGGGAAGAGCCATCTGATTTGCTCATCCGTATCTGCTCAGAGGAAAGAGATGACTCATGCGAAACGACCGGTCTTCGCCCAATATTCTTCAATGCTCATTGATACTCACAGCTCTTGCCATTGGAGTGATCGAGTCTTCTTGTGCAGCCCTCGCCAGTGACCGTAAACCCGAGATTGGCGATGTCATGACCGTCGCGGGAAACGGAAAAGATGTTCCCGGCAGTGCGGATGGAAAAGCCCTGAACACTCCGTCATCTCAGCCGTTCGGGATCAGTTATGGCCCCGACGGTGCGCTGTATGTCTGCGAAGTCGGTTCACACCTGATTCGCCGCATCGACCTGTCTTCTGGTGAGGCGAAGACTGTCGCCGGAACTGGCAAGAAGGGGTATTCTGGTGATGGAGGCCCCGCGACTCAGGCTCAACTCAACGAACCGTACGAAGTGCGCTTCGATCAACAGGGCAACATGATTTTCGTGGAAATGCAGAATCACCTCGTGCGCAAGGTGGATCACAAGACGGGAATCATCTCCACGATTGCCGGAACTGGTGTCGCTGGATTCTCGGGAGACGGTGGCCCGGCCAATCAGGCTCAGATGAATCAGCCGCACTCTATCGTCCTTGACGATAAGGATCGGCTCTTCATCTGCGACATCAAAAACCATCGAGTTCGCATGGTGGATCCGTCGACCGGCGTGATTTCCACGTTCGCCGGGACTGGTGAGAAAACAAAAACTCCTGACGGAGCTTCTTTTGACGGAACTCCGCTGAATGGTCCTCGAGCATTAGATTTTGACGGTGATCATTCTCTGTATCTGGCTCTTCGCGAAGGTAACGCCATCTTTCGGATGGACCTGATGGCTCGTACCTACCACCATCTGGCAGGTACCGGGAAAAGTGGGTACTCGGGTGATGGCGGATCAGGGAAGGAAGCCCAGCTGGCTGGCCCGAAGGGTGTCAGTCTTTCGAAAGCCGGAGATTTGTATTTTGCCGATACCGAAAGCCACATCGTGCGTGTTCTGCGGGCCAAAACAGGAATTGTGGAGACCGTCATTGGAGACGGCAAACCGGGTGACGGACCGGATGGAGAAGCGCGAAATTGCCGGTTAAATCGACCTCACGGCGTCTACGTGTCTCCGGACGGATGGCTTTATGTGGGTGATAGCAGTAATCATCGAGTTCGCCGGATAAAGCTGTCCGAATGATCGCTCCGCCATCATGATTCCAGAGCAGTCGATTGCTCCCCCGAAACCCGTTTGAGGCTTGCGACATGGGCTGAAGTCCCGTATATCTGCCGTTTTCCGAATCGAACGAAGGCAAAAGACCTGTTACCAGTGCTGGTTTCCTGAGGGACGTTGAGATGGGCAGATTGAAAACTGTGGTCAGCGGATTGATTCTCTTCGCTGCGGGCTATGCGACAGCAACGCTGAATGGGTTCGCGCCGTCGCAGATAGAAGCGACTCAGGACGCTGCGGCTCAAGGCCAACTTTCCGAAGATGCCTTGAAGGCCTACAAGAAAGTCAGCAAGGCCATCAGAGAACTCAACAACCTGTATGTAGCCAGCGGTGAAAGCACTTCAGCTTTTGAAGGGGTAAATT
>CAIJTV010000239.1:0-8453 GCA_903823635.1 uncultured Planctomycetaceae bacterium | reverse complement strand
GATGAATAATGTTCCGCAGAACACTCAGCCATTGGCTTTTGCTCTACTGGTTATGCTTTGAGAAGCAGTGTGCGGGCAAGCGTGGGTTTGTGTGAACTGTCACAGGCTCAGAGCCGAAGAGTCCATCATTAATCGGCAGAATCTGCTGGTTAATGACATGAGTGAGAGAAATGACCGACCGTAGTCGCACGCGCCCGGATGAGATCGAATGTTTTGACCAAAAACAGGACTCGCGGCTAAAGTTCCGGATGTGGTAGTTTACTCTCCGATGACATATTCCCACTGACTCTGCTGGTTGAGGATCAAGGATGATCGCTCCGTCAAGAACTTTTGGCTCTTCTCTCGTTGGTGCCTTCGCATGGGCCATCATTGGCACGCGGCTGGTTGCTTTTGAAGAAACCTCCGTTTCAGTGCCCGCGACTGAGGAAGCGTTAGTGGCTGTGCCCGGCACTCCGGCAGCCGCAGTCGCCGGAGATCAGGTTTCTGCAGACGCGCCTGCTGCATGGACGCTGAGGTATCAGTTCCAGCCAGGGCAGAAGCTCCGCTATCAGATGGAGCAGAAGATGGCTCTTGATGCCAATCTTGGCGAACGTGGTCAGTCGATCGATCGCTCGGCATTGCGGCAGCGGCGATTGTTCACTGTGACGTCCGTGAATGAAGATAGTTCTGCTGCATTCACCATGCAGTTCGAGAATGTCTGGATGCAGAAGCAGAGTGATGATAATCCTGCTGTTGAGTTTGACTCCTCAATGAAACCCGGAGAAGTGCCGCTGGTCTATCAGCAGGTGGCACATCAGTTGAAAGGAAACGCTCCGCGGTATCTTTTGACTTCTCGAGGGTTATCGAAACAGTCGGACAAAACGCCGGCGAAGGTCGAACGTGCTTCCGGGGAAAACGCTCCATCGTCACCATCTTCTGATCCGCTGGTCGAAAGTGAAGGTACGGCGAATCCAATACAACTCGCTTCGAGCAACACGGCTGTACAGAAGGAACAAACAGATCCCGGTTCGTTTCTGGCAGCTCTTCCCGAGCATGAAATACGAGTCGGGGATACATGGAAAGAGCAGATTACGGTCAACGCCCGACTTCAGGAGGATGTTAATGTCGAGGTGCCTATCCTTCGCACATTTCGACTCGATTCTGTTGAAGACGGAATTGCCACGATCTCATTTCAATGCTCCATTCAGTCCCGAGTGCGCAGTCCGATCGTTAAGGGCCAACTGATTCAGGCAACGCCTCGCGGAACGATTCGCATTGATACCAACCGAGGTTTGATGCTCTGGCGCGAAAACATTTATGATACATCCATCTTCGGAGCGCTTGGGCAGAACACGATTCTCACCTGCGTCGGGCGTTCAACAGAAGAACTGATTGAGGAAGCTCCGATTTCGCCCGAAAAGGCCGATCGCTAAGTCGGAAAGACAGATGGCGCTGACAACACGGAACTCACACTCCCGATGTCGTCTCGGGGCGAATGTCATCGTGACTCACTGCGACTGTCGCCAGCCTGTGGCTTCGATCCGTTTGATTTCCTGTTCGATGTTACTGCCTTCGTAAAAGGACTGCCAGCCGCGAAGTGTCTGCGTTTCTCCTGGGTTGCAATCGGGGAACCTGGGATCGGCGTGTAGACATGGACAGGGGGGATTCGCCCACGCTCGGTGAATCGGTTCCCAGCCACTGATGATCCAGCGGGTTTTATCGGGAGACGATGCAATGGCATACCCGGAGAGAAACTGCTTGTTGTCATTCGTTTGTTGTTCGAACCCTTTCGCCCCTTTCAGCATCACACAGTTCTGAACTCGCAGATCGCTGAGTTTTGCTTCCGTGCCGTTCCTCAGCCACATCTTCATTTCGATGTGATCTGAAAACGCTGCTGCCGTGGTGCCGAATTCAATGCCGTTGGGAAGCCGGCGATGAAGATGATAGCTGCCATCGTTGGCCAACGCCCATTCCTGCGGCTTAAGCTGGACACCCTGCAGATCCCAGATTGTCTTCACGTGTGTATGGGCCAGATAGGTGAGCCCAAGATTGGACCAGATCGCCTCCGGAACATCCATGACGACATAGCTTTGCTCGTCCCAAGGGCAGAACACACTCAACTTGGTTTCACGCTGTGGCTCAATAGCACCGTCAAGAAACCCGATTCGAGGGTGTCTTCCACCCGGGTACGGCAGCATCAAGAGTTGTTTGTCTGATCGCGAAGGCTTCGTCGCGTCTGAAATGTTGAACTCTTTCAACTTTGCGACGACCTGAGCATCATCGAGTCCGGTGACCTGACTGACTTCCTCGATCGAATAGCGGTGATGCCAAACCATGTTCTCAAGCCACTTTCGCAGCTCGTGTTCATCGGCTGCGGGGCGAGTTTGGCCGTCCGAGGCTGAGGCTGTGGCGATGGCGCAGCAGGAAATGATGGCAAACAACAATATCCGTGAAGTTTGAAGCATGGTCGTGGCCGGCTGATCGAAGGTCTTTGTGAATACCTGTGCAATACCGCGTGTTTGATACTCTCAGGCCGTTGCTCTTTTCTGTGGCCATGCAGCGCTGGCGATTGCACCGATGAGTATACCGGTCAACAATGAACAAGGCGTCATCCAGACGAAACTGATTCCCAGAGGAAGCCCGAGATCTTTTGCGTAGGCAATCGCGATCGCAGCCAGAGTGCTGGAAATGAGGCCGCACCAGGCTCCGAATCCGTTTGACCAGCGAACAAACAGAGCCAAAAAGAACAGCACGAACAGAGGAGCCGTCAGCAGATTGACGACTTTGTAACATCGTTCGATGATGTTTCCTTCAATGAGCGTGTTGACAAGGCTGAGTCCTACTGACACTGCCGCAATGATCCATGTCAGCAGGACCAGCCGTCGCAACGATGTGGTCTCAGGCGTGGTCCCTGCCTTATGTCTTGAAAGAAAGTCTTTTTCAACCACTGCACAGGCGGAGTTCACACCCGAGGAAAGGCTGGACAATGCTGCAGAGAGAATTGCCGCGAGGACTAATCCAGCCAGAAGGTCGGGCATTTCTGACATAATGAACTTCGGAAACAACTGGTCTCCGATATCAACAATTGTGACATTGGCTTCAAGCTGTGGCGGATGTGCCTGATAGAAGCCAAGAATCGCCAGCCCGGTGATCGACAACAGTACTGAAACCGAAACATCAGTGATTTGAGAAACGGCCAGTGTACGTCGTGCGGCTTTGGCATCACGAGTCGCCAGGAAACGCTGAATCGACATCTGGTCTGAACCATTTGTGCAGACATACCAGAGAGTTGTCGAGACGAATAGCATTCCGAATGACACTCGGGCATCAGGATCAAAACCCCAGTTGGGCGTCTGCCAGTGTTGAGGCCAGGACTTTGGCCACCACGCGCTGACACCCCCCATGCGAACAGTAATGACCGCCAGGGTCACGATTGCCCCGGCCAGCATGGTGATGGACTGAATGGCGTCGGTCATGACGACGGCGCGCATGCCGCCGGTGGAGGAATAGATCGCTGTCAGAATTCCCAGAAAGATACAAAGCCATGGGGTCCATGAGACATCCAGCCCCAACAGCGGGACCAGAACACTCTGACTGGTTGCGAACAGAATGGTCGACATCCATCCCAGCCGCAATAAGAGAAAAACTGAAGCACCTGCCAGTCGGATACTCGTCCCTAGTTTTGCTTCCAGAATCTCGTAGGCACTCGTAACGGGTTGTCGCATCAGCAGCGGAATTAAGCCAAAGCCGACGATCAAAAAGACCAGCGGATGAGCGGCACTCTGAGTCATCATCATCGGCCCGTGAGCAATCATTTCTCCCGGGCCACCCAGATACGAAAGCGTACTGACAAGTGTTGCAAAGAGGGAGAGCCCGACCGCAATTGGCGACATGCGACGCCCGCCGAGCAGATAGTCATCCGCAGTTTGGTTCTTGCGCGAACACCAGACGCCCACTCCGATCATCAGACCTGCATAGAAGGCAATGACGAGCCAGCCTGCAATGCCCATCGCTTCCATCTCCTG
Source organism: uncultured Planctomycetaceae bacterium (assembly GCA_903823635.1). Lineage (GTDB taxonomy): Bacteria > Planctomycetota > Planctomycetia > Planctomycetales > Planctomycetaceae > SXXK01. Next base: position 4,449 of record CAIJTV010000239.1, on the reverse strand, counting down.
ATCGAAAAAGAATTCTGATGCCCGAACCTGCACGACTGAGTCTGCGTTTGAGCGGCCCTGGGGAGTGATCAGAATCGGAAATCAACGGGGACAAGTCCAGCGATTCGCTTTATGACTTTTGTCAAAGTCTGACACTTGAGGTAATAGTTCGCGGTGCGTGAACAGACAGCCATCCTGGGGATTCTGAGAGATTTGTCTCTCTACTATTCAGGACGGCGTCCTGGATCTCGACGAAGTAGTCCGTCTCCTTCGCGAGGTCTATCTGATCCCGGACCTTGTCCGGAGGCAGGTGGTGGTCCGATGCCAGGACCTCCGAAGCCGAATTGCCTCCGCAGAAAGAGCTGTCGATCTCGAATAAATTTATTGTATCGATTCACCAACTGCTGTTCTGGTGACTGGTTACGAGTCGTTTGGGCCAACAGCTCCAGACGCTTTCGCGCTTCATCCGAGGGCATTGTCATCAATGCTCGTTGAAACGATTTGTCTGCATCCGTTTTTTCGGGGAGTGATTCAAAGGCCTCCACAATCTGCTCTGAAGTTACAGGGAATTGTTTTCGCAGATCATCGCCAAGAACAATTGTTGCCCTGTCGAGCACAGACGAAGCCGTCATAAACATCCAGGCTCTGGCGAATGGTTTACGATCAAGATCGTGAACCATGGACCGGAACCTGGCCAGCCACACTTCGTCATCAATATGTCTCAACATTGCTGCCTTCAAAAGCTCACCCGATTGCTCAAGCTCACGTCGCTGGTTCGGGTCGCTGAATCGCTCAAAAATCGAGAGTGTCAACAACAGTGCACGGTCTTTATCGGACTTGAGTTGCTCCAGTTCCTTCCGCAGAGCGTCATCGCGATCCTCGTTGGGAACAGTTTCAGAGATGATCGACCAGTAGTCAGCAAAGCTCAGTCGCAAAGTCGGCATACGGACTGATGATGGACCGGTAAATTCAACAACGATCTCTTCAGGGGTGGCTTCGGTGGACTTTCTCCAGCGAGATTTTACAAATGCCAGTCGCTCTTCAGCGCTCAGTTCTTCAAAACTGTCCCATTCCGCCTGTGACAGCGAGGACCACCATTCAAAATAACGATTCATCGTCTGCAGCAGTTCGGGATTCGCCCGCGTCTGCTGATGAATCTGTTCTATCTCTGTCTGCTTTCGAGCCGGCATGGACTTCAGCATCGCGTAGCTTTTTCGAACGTTATTCTTCTGTTCAGTTTCGAGGCTTTGATACTCCTGAAGTTGCTTGCTCAGATAAGCTCGCTCATCGCTGCTTCGTCCCCACATGAAGATCGACAGACAGGCACCAAAGAGCAGGCAAGTGATAGGAAGTAACACTGCCTGAACTGTTCGCACGAGACTCATGGCTTGCGATCTCCTTCTTCGGGCATCGCATCCGAACCGTCCTCCGATGAGTCATGATCGATCGCCGTAACCTGCTCAAGAAACGTGGCGCTTCTTGCCGCGTGAAGGCGAGGAAACTGCAGCAGTAAATCCAATTGTTGCAGCAACTGCACGTCTTCGGAGTCTGCCTTCGGAGACTGACTGGAACGTCCGAGAAGAAGCCCTGCCGAACTGCCAAGGAAGCCGGTCAACATCCACAGCACGATCCTTGTTGCCGGGATCTTGCGAACCCAATCAGTGCCCCGTTTAGATGACGGCATCTGATCGGCAAACTCTTCATGAGAAATGGCTGAGAGTGACGCGAGAGTTTTCTGGGTAAACTCCCCACTTGCTGTCGCTTCGCCCAGTGTATCCAGCAACTGCCATGTGCGATCCAGAGTCTCGGCATATCCTCGCAGCGGCGGATTCTCGGCAAGTTGTCGTTCGAGGCGATTGCTTGCTTCTTCGTTAAGTTCGCCATCCAGATAGGCAACGAGTTCCGTAAGCTGAGGATCATTGGCCTCCTCAGGCTCATCGGAAATCTCGGTGTCGTTGGGACGGGACATTTCTGTCAGCTTTGTGGTCAGAGCAAGGGGCGATTCAGGGCAGGGGACAGTCAGAGAACAACAGCATAGTGGATTCTTTCGACATCGCCGAAGTTCAATTCAGCAGTTCGATCTCGGTTTGTGCAACATTCAGCAACGTAGGTTTTCAGACGAACCGTTCAAGTGCCTCCTTCAGTTTTCCACGTGCGCGGGAAATCAGAGACTTCACGGCGACTGGTCCAAGTCCCATCACGTCGCCGATTTCCTCGTAACTCATTTCTTCAAACTTGTGGAGGACCACGGCCGTTCGCTGTCGTTCGCTAAGTTCATCAATGGCGATGCGTACAACCTCTCGCAGTTCTGAGGAATCAAGTTGCCTCGTTGGCATAAGGGCAGATTTTTCTGCGAGATTCTGTCCCAGCGACGGCAAGTCATTAGCACTATTGCCAGACGCCAGCGGAATTTCCCGCCGACGAGCAGCACCACGTTTTTGGTTGCTTGCAAGATTATGGGCAATCCGGAAAAGCCAGGTAGAGAAGCGAGCAGTGGCTTCATAACGCTCTCGCGAGCGGAACACTCTCAGAAACGCTTCCTGAGCCAGATCTTCTGCCGTAGTCCGATCATGCACCAGATGGAAAAAGAATCCCACGAGGCGATCCTGGTACCGAACAACCAACTCTTCAAACGCGGAGTTGTCACCCGCAGCGACTTTCAGCATTAACTGAACGTCCGGGTCAGAAAGGTATTGGTTTGTCAGGGACTGAGAGACCAAACGGGCACTCCGCAGTGCAGATTCATCAAAAATTGCTGCCAGAATCGCGAGCCGTCGAGGTCTCAATCTGGTTTATGTGTGACTTCTATCACCCGGACGACAGGCCAAAAACCCCAATTGAATACCGCCGGGGTCGGGTCAATTCGCTGCCGGTCCAGCCGCTGGAACTGTACGCCCGGAATTGCGAGCCAGGCAAGCAACCCTGACAGCAGTGTCCGTACATTCAGCCGCCGACGGAGGCCGACAATATTTCTCTCAACACAGCAGGAGTCCGAACGGACCGCGTTTTTGCGTGAAGTTTTTCCCTGAGCCGCAAAGTTATGTCCAATTTCGGCGATAGTGTTTCAACACTGTTCCCCAATCAGGACAGTCGCTGCTTCCACTCGGCTAGTCTTGCAGCGACAGATTCTTCGCCGCCCGACCCATAGCTCTGCAAGGCCTTCATTGCGTTCCGAGCCCCCAAAATCCCTCGGACGTCTTCTTCAATCACCGAGCAGGCCGTCTTGAGGTCTTCCAGCGACAGATCTGCGAGCCGGCATTGCCGAGACTCACAATGCGCCACCAGCTTTCCGACAGTCTCGTGACCGGTCCGCATTGGGACATCCTTTTTGATGAGATATTCCATCAGGGCCGTGGCGTCCAGGAAGCCGTCCTCAAGCCGCGATTCAATGTAATCTCGCTTCAATTCTGCACCGGCCACGATGGATGGCGTCAATTCCAGGCAAGCCCGCAGCGCATCGTAGGCGGAGAACATCGCCAGTTTGTCTTCCTGCAGGTCTCGGTTGTAGGCCATAGGAAGACTCTTGATCAGAATCAGCAACTGCGGCACGGTCGCCATCACTCGAGCTGTTCGGCCTCGGATCAGCTCCAGAACATCAGGATTCCGCTTCTGCGGCATGATTGAAGAGCCAGTTGTGTAGGCATCCGGAAGTTTCAGGAAGTTGAATTCCGTCGTGAACCAAATAATCCACTCTTCAGCCCATGTGCTCAGATGAGCAGCCACCAGCGAAAGGCAGAACACGAACTCAATCAGGAAATCGCGATCGCTGCTGACGTCGAGACTGTTGGCAGCAACGGAATCGAAGCCCAGTAATTTCGCGGTCAGTTGGCGATCGATCGGTAACGTTGTTCCAGCCAATGCCGCCGCTCCCAGCGGACAAACGTTGAGGCGCTTTCGGCAATCCGCCAGTCGTTCACGATCTCGCTGAAACTTCTCGACATAAGCCAGCCAGTAATGCGCGGCCAGCACAGGTTGAGCGCGCTGAAGATGGGTATACCCGGGCAACACAACGTCAGCGTCCTGGTCACAACGAGCGACAAATGCCTGTTGAATTTCAACAAGCAACTTGTCGAGATCGTCGATGGCATCGCGAGTGTAGAGTTTCAGGTCCGTGGAGACCTGGTCATTGCGACTTCGCCCTGTGTGCAGCTTTCGACCCACATCACCGATCCGCGTGATCAACGCGTTCTCGATATGCATGTGGATGTCTTCGAGATCCGTACGGAAGGTGAATTGTCCAGCCGCAATCTCTTCACCGATCTGGTCAAGATGATCACAGATGCGATCTCGTTCGAGGTCTGTAATCAGCCCGGCATGAGCAAGCATTGTGGCATGGGCCATGGAGCCGCGAATGTCGACAGCGTAGAGCCGCTTATCAAAGCTGATCGACTCTGTGAAGGCTTCTACTCGCGGATCCGTCGCCTGATGAAATCGTCCGCCCCATGCCTTGGCCATGTACATTCTCCAGTC
>CAIJTV010000238.1:0-3386 GCA_903823635.1 uncultured Planctomycetaceae bacterium | reverse complement strand
GGTATCAACAGTGCTCTCTTCAATAGCAAAAGAATGAAGGCAGCAGAATGAAAACAGACTCGGCTTCCTACTGTGTTTCATTCTCTTGCCTTCATTCTCTTGCCTTCATTCTCTTGCCTTCATTCTCTTGTCTGTCAATTTCCACAGGACCATCATGGCCGGTTCTTGGTCGCTGTGGCTCAAACGGGTATCAACAGGATGCTCATCAATAGACAAGAGAATGAAGACAGAAGAATGAGAACAGATTTGGCATCGGGCCGGGTTTCATTCTCCTGCCTTTATTCTTCTGTCAGCGAACGTCCAGAAGTACCATGAAGCGAATTTCTCCGTCGCTGCAACCCGATCTCAACAGGATGCTCATCAATTGACAAGAGAATGAAGACAGAAGAATGAAAACAGATTCGGCTTCCTGCCGTGTTTCATTCTCTTGCCTTCATTCTCTTGTTTGCTCATTTTTCTACAGGTCCATCATGCCAATTACTCCGTCACTGCGGCTCAAACCGGTTTCAGATGATGAGTTCGCCATCATCGACGAGGCCGTGATGAGATGTGCCTATGCTGTGCAGAACAAGTTCGGGCGGCTCTTTGACGAGCAGGTTTATGAAAATAACCTCGCCATACGGCTCAGGGCAGAGGGCTTTGACGTTTACACTCAGGCTCCTATTGATGTTACCTATGATGGCTTCAGGAAGACCTACTTTCTTGATCTGGTCGTCAATCACATGCCCTATGAGCTGAAGGTCGTCTCCACTCTGACCGGCGAACACGATGCTCAGGCCCTGCACTACGCGATATTGCAGAACATTCCGTTGGTAAAGCTCATTAACTTTGGCGAGCAGCGAGTGCGCGGAAAGCTGCTTCGCAACGCAGTGAGCATTACGGCCCGCCATCACCCCACGCTGCTCGATTCTGGCCTGCGTTTCCTCACACCGAATTGCGAACGCCTCGTGACTTATCTCAAGGCGATTATTCACGACTGGGGCACCCATTTACTCACCCAGCTTTACAACGAGGCGATCATCGATTTCTTTGGCGGTGAAGCTTATTCCTTGCGGCGAATGGAGCTGTGGGACGGGCCATTGCTTCTTGGAACTCACCGAGTGCAGCTTCATGCCGACGGGCACGCATTCATCGTCACTTCGCTTTCGCACGATCAAGCAGCCTATCAAGAACACCTCAAGGTCTTACTTACACATGCCAGATTGAAGGGCATCCAATGGATCAACTTCAATCACTCTCGAGTCGAGATCACAACAATTGAACCTGGTGTAGGGAGCAGCACGAAGGCAGAAGAATGAATTGCCTATCCTGCTCTCCTGCCGTTATTCTATTGTCTGCCATGAACTCGTGAATTGGGACCGATCATGAATAACAAATCTGCTGTACTGAATCGCCGGACGTTTCTTCGCGGCTCTGGGCTAGCTCTGGCATTGCCTTGGTTTGAATCGATGGCTGTCGGTGGCCCGGCATTGAATGAAACGCCGAAACGGTTCGTGAGCGTTTATCATCCGGACGGCGTTGGTTTGCCGCTCAAGTCCGATCCCGCCTGGGCGGATTGGAGCTGGTTTCCTCAGGGCGGCGAAAAAGACTTTCGATTGACCAAAGTGCTGGACGTCCTTGAGCCTCTCCGAAGTGACATCACCGTTTATTCCGGGCTGTCGCATCCTGATGCAAGAAGTGTCCATGGTCATTCGAATGCAGATCAGTACCTGACCGGAGCGCCGATCGGCGGCGAGGGACCGTATCGAAATACGATCTCGATCGACCAGGTTTATGCCGAGCACACGGGCGACTTAACTCGCCATTCATCCCTCGTCATGTCGACCAATGGCGGAGTGGGCGGCCCGCGAGGTGCTCAGACGCAGTCGTTTAATCACGAAGGTCGTCCGATCCCTGCGATGAACAGGCCGAAGGAAATCTTCGACATGCTTTTTGTGACCAGTGGCAAGGACGCCGCGGCCAGACTGGCCAGAAGCAAGAGTGCCCTGGATCTGCTGATCGAGAACACTCGGTCGCTGTCTCGTGAGCTCTCCATCCGTGATCAGGAAACGCTCCGGCAGTATCTGGACGCAGTGCGGGATACCGAACTGAAACTTGTGAAGGCCCAGAAGTGGATTGATACGCCAATCCCGCAGGTCGATACACAGAATCTGCATCTGGATGCCGAGCCCAAAGAGGCCCGACTGTACTTCCAGACGATGTATGAGCTGATCTATCTCGCCTTCCTTAGCGATTCAACTCGCGTCGCCACCTTCCAGTTGGGAAGAGAAAACGGCGAAGGGCCACATGACCTGTTATCGCTCGCCGTTGGACTTGGTGGTGCTCATGGCCTCACTCATGACGTCAAATCGCCCGGAGGCTGGCAGAACCTGGGAACGTACAACCGCTACCAGGCCGAGGAGTTCGGTCGTTTCGCGCAGAGACTGAAGGACACTCCCGAGCCGACCGGCCAAGGCAATATGCTGGACAACACTCTCGCTATGCACGGCTCCGCATCCAGCAGCTTTCATTTGTCTCGCAACTATCCGATCATTTCCGCCGGCGGAAAGAACCTCGGTTTTACCAACGGTCGCTATCTGAAATTCGGCAAAGGAAACGAGGATAATCAGGCGGGAGCAGGCATTGACAGTGATGCGGGATGGCAAAGCAAGCCAGAAGTCGAAGAACTGCCCCTGTCGAAGTTCTTCGTCACAGTCCTGCAGCGACTTGGTGTGGAGACCGATTCATTCGGAGGTCAGACGGGAGCGTTGAGCGGGGTTTAGTGTGCTATTCAGGATAACGCCAGCAGTAATCCTTCGATCGCAAAAATCAATCCGGCTCGCGTAAGCATCATCACCCCTGAGATATTGACATGCCACGAAACCAAAGACCGTTCGAACCTGTGAAGATAGGCGTGATCGGGCTTGGCCGATTTGGTCGACTGCATGCGTTGACGCTGTCTTCATTGGCGGAAGCCGAATTGGTCGCCGTTGTCGCGCGGCGGCAGGAGAGCCTCGACAAATTCAGAGTTGAGCTGCCCGATGTGAGCAGTTGGCTGGATGTGGATCTGGCGATCGCCGAATCGGGCGCCGAGGCGTGGGTTGTGGCTTGTTCGACGTCTGAGCATGTTCAGGTCGCAACGAAATTGCTGCGGGCCGGCAAGACGGTGCTGCTCGAAAAGCCAATCTCTGATTCCCTGGCCGAGGCGGAGTCGCTGAGTCCACTAGTGAGCCAGAATTCGTCAAATCTGATGCTGGGCCACATTCTGCTGTTCAACAGCGAGTTCCGGCAGCTTCGCGAAGAAGTCGCGAGACGCGGCAGGCCGACATTTATTGATTGCGTGCGTCATCGACCGGCCAGCATTGTGCAGGACTTCCCCGGTGAGAACCCGCTGCAGGCGGCGATGG
>CAIJTV010000237.1:0-1515 GCA_903823635.1 uncultured Planctomycetaceae bacterium | reverse complement strand
CGGAGCAAACTCGGAATCCGGATGCGTCGCAAGGACCAGTCGACAGGCATAGTCACGCATCGGATCACTCACGACGACTCGATCAAGCACCGTGCGGAGATGCAGAATTCTTGGTCCGTCGATGACTTTGTCGACTTCAATCTTCTTCTTCAGAATCGTCCGTGTCACGACTTCGTTCAGTTCAGCACGGTTCAGGAATGGGACGACGACTTTAAACATAAAGCGGTCCAACTGAGCTTCCGGCAACGGAAATGTGCCTTCCTGCTCAATCGGGTTCTGTGTCGCGAGCACGAAGAACGGAGGATCGAGGCGATACGTATTGCCGCCGGTGGTGACGGTTCCTTCCTGCATCGTTTCCAACAACGCGGACTGCGTTTTTGGTGTCGCGCGGTTGATTTCGTCGGCGAGAAGAAGTTGAGTAAAGATCGGGCCCTGACGGAATTCGAAACGATACTTGCCAGCATCGTCCGTTGTCATAATGTTCGTGCCAATGACGTCCGCCGGCATCAGGTCCGGAGTAAACTGGATACGTTTGAAATCCAGTTTCAAAACCTGGGAGAGAGCTTTGACCAGTTCGGTTTTGCCCAGCCCCGGAACGCCTTCCAGTAGCACGTTGCCGCCACACAGCAAAGCCGTCAGTGTCGCTTCAACAACGCGTTGCTGCCCCACGATGACTTTCCCGACAGCATCACGGATTGCCTGAAACTCACTACGAAACTGATCGGCTTCAGCCTGAAGTTCAGCGGGACTCAGTTGTTCGGACATTGTTAGACTCGACTATGAGATAGGAATTGTTGATTGATGATTCAGATGAAATGAATGCAGGTCTCTGGAACCGATGCTCTATTTTTGATCGCCGCCCTGCTCACGGCGTTTCTTCATTGCGAGCAGTCTCGACGTGGTGCCGGCATCGTCCGACGGTGGTGACGCATCCGACTTCGGCGACGTTGTCCCGGTCGATCCTGATGATCCACTTGAGGAAGGTGTCGAGGAAGAAGGAGTCTGTCGAGTTGCCATCGGGCGGCTGATCGTGGATTCCGGTCTTGGCCGCGCGGCTTCGGAGTCGCGCTGATTATTCAATGACGTGCGAACTTCTCCGGTCCGTTGCAGCAACGCGCCGATAGTGGCTGTCGATTCTCGTTTCTCTTTCCGGAACAATCGGCGAATCCAACTGAGGTCCATCTGAACTCTACGAATCGCCACATCCAGCGGCAGCAAACATGCAAGCCCCATCAGAAACCAATCAAAGATTGGTCGACTGCTGCGTTTGGGTTTACGGTTACCGTAAATCGTCTTTGCCAGATCTTCGTAAGATTGCTCGGTCTCCAGTTCCGAACCGCCCGTCTTTTCGGCGATATCCCGCAGCACAATCGGATTCGCACGGAACCGCAGATACTCAGGCGAGTACGACACGATAAAGCCGGCATACGCGGTTTCGTTGCGAGTTCCGTCGGTTGCTCCCAGCATCACTTGATAACGTCCCTCCCCTTTCAGAGGCATACTTGTCTGATAGCG
>CAIJTV010000236.1:0-3585 GCA_903823635.1 uncultured Planctomycetaceae bacterium | reverse complement strand
GTTTCTGTTGGGTGCTGCGTTGTTATTTCTTGTCACTCTGGAATCTCGCATCAAGCGTTCGAGAGTCCTCTCGGCCGTCAATGAATTGCGAGCGATCTCGCATGTGATCGACATGCATCAGCTGACGAAGGATCCCAGTCAGGTCATTGCCGGCGTGGGCAATCGAACGCCATCTTCGCCGCAGCGAACGCTGACCGCTTATCAATTGACGCGATATCTTGATTACTGCACCGAGATGTTATCACTCGTCGGAAAACTTGCCGCGCTGTACGCTCAGAGCAATTCTGACAGTGTGGTATTGCAGTCGGTGAATGACATCGAAACGCTGACAAATGGAATCAGCCGCAAGATCTGGCAGAAGATCATGATTCTGGACAACGACCTGAAACCCGATCCGGAGTTATTGCAGTCGACGTTATCGACAGAACTGTCGATGGAATCACCAGCAGAAACAACTCGAACCGCGACAGTTCCAATGGAGACAATTCCAGCAGTGCAGATTCCGCGTGGGGTGCCAATGACTGAACACACAGCGGCGGCCCGGAAGCAACTGCCGGTGACAGAACCAAAAAATTAGACCGCACCTGACATTTCACGTCAGGCCGCTTCGCGAAATCGCAGCGATGGCTTCTCGATAGTCACAATAGTGTTCGCCGGAATACTGCGGCTCAGGGTCACGCTGGAACCAATCTGGGAGCCGGCTCCTATGACTGTCGTGCCACCAAGAATCGTCGCATTGCTGTAGATCGTGACACGATCCTCCAGCGTAGGATGCCGCTTGGTCCCGCGAATTAGTTGCCCGTCTTCATCGCGAGGAAACGACCAGGCTCCCAGCGTAACGCCCTGATAAAGGGTCACGCTTGCACCAATTTCGCAGGTCTCTCCGATGACCACCCCTGTGCCGTGATCGATGAAGAATGCCGGGCCAATCTTCGCGCCCGGGTGAATGTCGATGCCGGTATCGCGATGAGCCCACTCGGTCATGATCCGTGGCAGATAAGGAACGCCCAGCGTCAAAAGCTCGTGCGCAATTCGATAAATGGTAATTGCTTCGATGCCAGGATAGCAGAGCACAATCTCTTCTGGCGTCTTTGCCGCCGGATCTCCGTTGAATGCGGCCGCCACGTCGCTGTTCAGAACATGCTGAAGTTCAGGAAGCCGATTCAGAAATCGATCGGTCAGAATTGAAGCCGCCGGCGCCGCGGAGACGGCTTCGTATTCGTGATGCAAACGCAGCTGCACCTGACGCGAATGAACCAGTGCTCGACTAATCTCAATTCTCAGCCGCGACTGAATCTTCGCCAGCGACGCCAGATACTCTGACGTCGCAGCTCCCGGTTGCAGACGGCGATTCCCATGCACTCCGGGAAACAACAATTCACGAATATCGTGAACGATGGCCATCACGCTGTCCACGCTTGGCAACGGCGTCGATTCGGGACACACACCGCCACAACACCCAAGCTGTTCCAGCAGAGTGTTGGCGATCTGTTCCAGCGACCTTTGCTCAGCAGCGTTTTGGGACATGATGTTTCTCAAGAGTTCCCTGAAAGTAGTCTGTTCTGGTCGTCAGCAGCAGGACGCTCACGGCCAGTCGGTTTCGTGGGCACCAGGACATGTTGCGAGTCCAGTGCTGCCTTCCGTTCAGCGAAAGCCACAGCCCTCCGCCCCTGCAAGATCGGCATCGCGGTCGCCTGTTCTGCATTCTCAGAACAACAGGTGCAGACGGATCCTGTGTCTCAGCCACTACGTCATGCGCAGGTCTGTTCATCGTGTGCATCCTGCCAAAGCTACTTCATCGGAAAACTTTGAAGGCCCGAGAAACCCCGAACCGAAACCTCGATCTGGGCAAGGCTGCCCATCTGAAACCGCCAGCGTAGCTCAGGAACATGGATTCTGAGCGGCTGAGAAACAAGAATGTTGTCTCTGAGGTTTGATGTGGCTCAAGCTCCCTCTCTGTCCGCGTCGTCGCAGAAGTATCTGGGATCAGCGGAATCGTTGAATCGCTCGCGTCGGTTAAGTTTGCTTCGTGAACAACTCGTTCGGGAAAACCGTCGTTCGGCCGCACCGTTCAGCCATCCACTCGCCAGTCGTGGTCCACTTCACGCACTTTGCAATCAGATCCGTGATGTGTCACGAATTGCCGATGCCATCGCCATCAGCGCGGATTCAGCCAGTGAAGGGCGTTTGCAGGAACTGTGCTCGGACCTGAGACGATTATTGCAGACCCAACAACGCTGGACGGAACGTCTCGAGAATCAGATCTGGCGACTGGAAACTCAGGGAAAACTCATGCGACGTCTGCAGCAGGTGCTGCAACACGGTTCGCCGGGAACCGATGAAATCTGGGAGTTGTGTGAGCTGATCGCTCGGGAAACACAGGCGATTCCCGAGGGAATCTTGTTGCTCCCTGAACCCGGACACCGCTTCACGATTGCTCAAGATGGCCCCAACGGATTCGCGGCCAGAACCATCGAGAAAGCTCGTTTATGTGTCTTCGCAGGCATGTCCATTCTGCCGGACGTCCGTGGTGCAGAATTGGTTGCGGCCACGTTCTTGTCCTGCATCAATCAACGGACTGGTATCTTTCCTGACTCGGCGGATACTCTTCACGATGCTGATCGACAGGCAATCCAGCAGCTCTCCGACGCGTTGGAGGCATCGTCAATCGCACGTCCATTGAGCTCCGACGGCGTGAGGTTGGTCAATGTGGCGACAGATTTCTCCGAGTACCTTGAGCAGCATGCTCTGAAAGCGGCTGAAAACCTTGTTCCCCCGGCGATCCGCGACTATTACTCCGCGTTGACAGAATCATGGCCCTCATTGCTGCATCGGGATGAGGCGTCTCAGGAGATGGCGAGATCACTTTGTTCAGCGCTGGGCCTGACAGAGCCAGCGGAATCAGTCGCTCGGACGTGCCATGAAGACGGAGATGAAAAGCTCGTACTGTTCCACAAACTCCGCTGGCACGAAGGCGAAACGTCCAGCGAATCGGAGGAGAACTCAAGCTTCGATTCATCTTCTTCATTAGCCGAGCAGCCTTCGAAGGCGATCCGTCGCCCTCGATTCCTGCAGTCGGCCTCCACCGCCGGGGCAGGCTCGCGGTTTCGAGTCTTTTCTGAAGAGTGAGTTTTCTGCACGACTTCGGCGATCTTTGCCGATTGGCGAGAAGCAGAGATGAGTGGATTGAGCGTCAGGGACATCGAAGACCGGTTCGATTGCCTGATACAACCGATACAAGCCTGCAGGATGTTGGGTGAGTGTGGACGTACTTTTCAACTGAAACGGGAAGCAAATCTCTCGTGGATACGGAATCCGCCGACAATCCGACGAACGACTACTGGAGCGAAGCCCGAACTCCGCTTTCCAGTCTGCTGTTCCTGTTGCCATGGATCGCCATCTACGAACTGGGTGTGATTGCCATCGGTCAGGATCAGCCGGATGCCGTTCGCAACGGTGCGGATTTCTGGATGCGATCGCTGCTTACTCGAGCAGGCGTTGGGCAGGTTCTGCTTCCCTTGATTGTGATTGGCATGCTGCTGGGCTGGCATCTGGCTCGTAGAAATCCGTGGCGTATCCGCCTGG
>CAIJTV010000235.1:0-2293 GCA_903823635.1 uncultured Planctomycetaceae bacterium | reverse complement strand
CGATTCGAAACATCGAGATCTTCGGAGCACCTTTTTCGCGACAACATACGGCTTTGACTGGTGCGACTGCCAATTGAAATAATGCCGATACGGTTGCACGGCTCTCTGTTGATGGGCGATCCGGGGCGTTGATTTCATCGTTTAACGGCAAGCCGCAGGCGTCGTTGTTCGATTTCGCCTACACCTGCTGCTCGCCGTTCAGCAAAAAAGATGAATACGCTTCAATCAAGAGCCCGCCATTTCTTGACGCCACGCATCCAGCGAATGCCGCCGGTTGATTTTGTGGCCCTTCGGCTTGTCCAGTTGGCTTCAGCTGGCATTCGATTTCGAATGCGGACCAACAAAGCCGAGTGAAGTGGGCACTACGATCTGAATTTCTCGGTCCGGACACGACTATCCATATCACTTCCGACTATGATGCGAGTTGGTCCAGTGACATTCTTGTGGTCCGCCGTTATCGAACTGAACGCCTTTGAGAGGAACGCCCTCGTGATCATTACAGGAATTGATGTGTGTCCGTTGACGGGAGCAACAGTCGACGGTGGCTGGCCGCAGGGGCATGAGCCTCAGGAGAATCTGCATACACTGGTTATTGTGCACACAGACTCAAAGCATGTCGGTTTTGGCAGTTGCTTCACATCCGGAAAACTGATCGTCGGGGCTGTCGAGTTGCTGTGGCCGCTGCTGAAGGGCGAACTGGCGATTGAACCAGAACGCGTGTCCGAGAAACTCCACCAGTCGACATTCTGGCAGGGCCGAGGCGGCTCGGTGACGCACGCCATCAGCGGCATCGATATTGCCTTGTGGGACTTAATGGGTAAGGCCTGTGGCCAGCCGGTTTCTCGTTTGATGGGTGGGAATTATCGAGATCGCATCAAGCCCTATGGTTCCATTCTGTTCGAGGAACCCGAGGCACTGGCAAGGACGCTGGAGAGCGTGGTCGCTCGCGGTTTCAAAGCCATCAAAATGGGCTGGCGTCCGTTCGGTCGACGTGATCGAGCTTTCGATGAACTCCTTGTTCAAACCGCGCGAGATACCGTGGGCGATAATGTTGAGCTGATGGTCGATGCCGGCGGCAGCGAACAGTTCTGGCCGCACGGAACGAACTGGGCACGCAACACGGCGATGATGCTGGCGGATTACGACATTACCTGGTTTGAGGAAGCTCTGCCGCCAGACGATATCAACGGCTTTGTCGAGTTGACTCGTGTGTCGCCGGTGCCAATTTCTGGTGGCGAAGTGCTGACTCGACGCCAGTCTTTCCAGCCGTGGCTGGAGCGTCATGCGTTCGACATTATTCAGCCGGACGTGACCAAGAATGGTGGTCTCAGTGAATTCCGCCGCATCGCTCAGTTGGCTCAGGATCACAATGTTCAGGTGGTTCCTCACGGCTGGAACACGGCCGTTGGCCTTGCGGCTGACCTGCAGATTTCCGCGTTTCTACCTGTTGCTCGTTACGTCGAGTACCTGACACCGTGTGCTTACATTGACGAACTTCCCGCCGATCCTTTTGTGATCGACAGCGAAGGATTCCTGCAGATCCCGACTCGACCAGGGTTAGGCATCGACATCGATCCTGCTCGATTGAAGCGGTTCTGTCCGGACAGGATTGAGTTTCGATAAGGGAGCTCCGCGGGATGTGGGAGTGCTGTTGATCTCATCGTAACCCGAAGAGGTTGTGAATTTATTGGAGTCGTAGGGTGGGACCAGTGAGCTTCGCGAACGCCGGCCCACCGATTCTCCGCATCCCTTTCTCCAAATCCCTGATGGTGGGCCGGCGCTTCGCTGGTCCCACCCTACAATAAACTCACAGCTTCTCCGGGCCTGAAAGGCGCAATTTCAAAAAGCGTCAGCGAGGGGACTCGTTGGCGTGCGGCTCACGACTTGAAAGCTCGGTTCATTCCCTCACTGACGCTTCCAAGTTGTCAAAACCGAGGCCATCAATATTCCGCAAGAACATCCCGACAGTTTCAACTGTCTCCAGAAATCAACAACGAATTGAAAACACATGTCAGGCGATCATTCAGCCGACGGACACGCCGGCACGGAAGCTCCGATCGGGAAGGCGATAGCCACTGGAGTCTGTCTTGTTTTTGGCTTGGCGGGATATTTGTTGAGCCTTTACGGGACAACTCAGGCGGCTACCTGGTCGATTGTGGCGTGCGTTGTTGCCTATATTTCGGGTGGTAGCGGGCCTGCCATCAGTGCTATTGCATCTCTGAAGAATCGTCAGCCTACGGTCGATTTGCTGATGATCCTGGCGGCTCTGGGAGCAGCCGCGATTGGTGAATGG
>CAIJTV010000234.1:0-4598 GCA_903823635.1 uncultured Planctomycetaceae bacterium | reverse complement strand
GCAAACGGCAAACAAACCGTGCTGCACCACTTCGGCGAATGTGGGATCAACACCGAAGGGTTGTCCACGTCCATCAGGCCATTAGAGAACGTGATGATATTTCGGGTGGACTGAAACGGTCGGTCATCACCATTCCAAAAGGGCATGGGACCAACTTTGGAAGCATCCTTCCAGGCATGGCTCTGAATGATTGGGACGACATTTCCAACAACATTATTGGATTGGCTCCAGCCATTCATCTTGAAGAACTCCCGTACCTTCATGGGCAATTCTTCGCATTCAGCGTAGCGGCAATCATCATAGAAGTAGGTTCGACCACCTGTGTAAAGTGGCTGATGTCCCTGGCTGGTGTGGTGATCCACAAACGCCTTCGCCATCTTGTCGAACTTCTTCGGGTCTTTCTTGCCGTCTTCGACATGACTAACTCCATTCACCGTCCCCAGCACGTCCCGGATCGTCCGTTCCTGGCAATGGGCGTGTTTACAGTCAAAACCGATAATGCCATTTCGCAGGAATATCGCCGAACCTCCGGGGCCATCGCTGTGTTCGTCGTGCCACGGGCATTCTTCCAGCACCCAGCGAACACCGCCCTCGTAAGGACTCGAAGGCCCAAACTTCAGTCCCTTGTCGGTCATCAGGGCTTCAACGCCAGCGGCGGTATAACTGCCTGGAGCTGTCGTCTTGGTTGTTGTTTTCTTCGTCGGGACCGTCGATGCCGGTTCAATCACAGTGGTGACGTTGGCGATCTTGCGCAGCAATTCGACCGGCACGACCTCCAGTGTTTCTGGGCAGTCCAGGATTTTCGATTGCCGCCACGGACGAGTCGGGTGATTGCCGCCCTTTCGGACCATCGTGCCGTATAGCTTGCAAATCCGGGACGCATTCCAGACCGAAGTATCCACCGATACAACAGCGTCACTGAAGCGACTCGCAAGCGATTCAAGGAACCGCTTCACCAGATCGGCGGTTTCCGGGTCGTTTGGCAAGTCGATCCGGTAGAGGTTGTGACCGCCATTCCCCGAATCAGCCAACAAGGATAGTGGAAACGAACTCAGGATCAGCTAGGTGCGGCGGCTGATCGCATGAGTTACTGATTTTTTCCGAACTCGCCAGCGTCGTACTTTTTCCAGAACTCAATCGCCGGGAATGCTTCCCGGTCGATCCCGATGGTCTGAAGACTTTTCATTTGACGAATGACATCCATCCCCTCGGTAACATTCTTGGGAGTGAACGAAATATGGCTCAAGTTCATTCCGTTGAGTGGCAACAGATCAATAACCTGCGAGTCGTGGAACCGCAGGTTTGTTAGGGTTTTGAGCGGCATTCCCTGCAAGGAGGATAAGTCGGAAACCGGAGTTCCAGCGATATTCAATTCCGTCAGCGGCGTACCCTTTAGCGGTGATAGGTCAGTGACATGCGTTAAGCCACAATCCAGAACCGAGAGCGGCATTCCCTGCAACGGCGAGAGGTCGGAGACCTGCGTTTGGTGTAACGTCAACAACACGAGTGGCATTCCTGCGAGTGGTGATAAGTCAGAGAGTTCCTTCACACGACTACACTGCAAATGAGTCAGCGTCATCGTTTTTAGTGGCGAAAAATCAGAAACTCCCGTCCCGTCGCATTTCAGCTTCGTCAGCGGCATCCCCTTTAGTGGCGAAAGATCCGAAACCACGGTGTCATAGATGTCCAACACTTTCAGTGGCATCCCATTTAGAGGGGAAAGACTTGAAACCGGCGTAGAGTGACATCCCAACTCCGTCAGCGCCATCGCCTTCAGCGGAGACAAATCGGAGACCCCTGTGGCATTAATGTGTAGAACCGTCAGTGGCATCCCATTCAACGGGGACAAGTCAGCCAGCTTTGCCGTGCGCCACTCGCTTGCCGGACATCTCAGAGTCGTTAATCCCGCTAACGCCCGCACCGGCGAAATATCGGTCACGTTGTCGGTCAAGAACGTCAGGCCCGTAACTACACCGTTTTCAATTATGGGGGCAAGTGTCCCACTACGCTCAGTCATCTTGCCATCAAAGCCCGGATTTAACTCCATCAGCTTCTTGCTTACGGCTTCCACTTGCTTTTCAGCAGGCATGGCGGCAACTTCCTTGACCCACTGATCGAAACCCGGAGTCTCGAAGGCTAATGGTTTCTTCGCCCCCGCAACAACAGCAGGCTTCATCCCGACAGCAACGGAGGCGGGCTTCGCCCCAGCCATCGCTGGTTTCTCCTCCAACGGAACCAACTTCGCCTTGATGGGCGTGTTGCCGCCCCACTTCATCTCAAAGTCTCGCCCAAAAACCGTGAATCCTTCCTTCTCAACCCTCAGTCGGTGCTTGCCGGGATCGACGGAAATCGAAACCGTTCCCTTGCCGCCCTTCTGACTGATCTCGACTTTGCCCTCGGCATCCAAAACCTGCAACATTGCATCCGGCTGATCGACTTCCACGATCAACGTGCCGTCTTTGGTTCTGAGTGAAACGATGATGCCAGCCAACACCGCAAAACCCAGAAGGGTTGCACCAATAGCACCGTAAATGAGCTTGTTGTTGTCCTTGCTACCCGATCCCGAAACCAGTTTCTTCGGAGCCATTTCCAGTCGGGTCGGCTCATCGGGTAGTGTCTTGAGAAAGTCAAATGTACCGTCATCAACGGTCGTGGTCGCCGGTTGTTGGATGGTCACGGAACTCGTCGGGCCAGCGGTACATCGCTCAAGTTCAGCAATCACTTCCGTCATCGACTGGTAACGGTCTTCGACCTTCTTGGCGACCAGTTTTCTGAAGACGACATCAAGCTGTTCAGGAACTTCTTGGCGAATGCTTCTGAGAGCAGGAATCGGTTGGTCCCGGTGAGCCAGCAGCTTTGCCATCAGAGTGTCACCGCCATAGGTTGCCTTGCCGGTCAGCAGGTAGTACAGGGAACAGCCCAAAGCATAAATGTCAGCACGGGCGTCTGCCGTCTTGGTATCCAAGGCTTGTTCTGGGGCCATGTAATCCACCGTCCCCATGACCGTGCCGGTGGAGGTCAATTCGGCCTGAGTGGGAGCATCCACGTCTCCGTTCAGGCGGGCCAAGCCCATGTCGAGAATCTTGACCGTTCCTTTTTTGTCCAAGAGCAAGTTGGCGGGCTTGATGTCCCGATGAACGACACCCTCATGGTGGGCGAATTCCAGCCCCTTGGCCGCTTGCAGAACGTAGTTGACGGCCTTCTCAATGGAGAACGGGCCGTTCTTCTTGACCAAGGCTGACAGGTCACTTCCTTCCACCATCTCCATGACAAGGAAGTGAACGCCATTGGCGCAGTCAGCGTCATCGGCGGCAACGATATTAGGATGGCGTAACTTGGCTGCTGCTGTTACCTCTCGTTCAAAACGGGCAATTGCAGAGGCATCCTTCGTCACGTTGGGCGGTAGCATCTTGATCGCCACCGTACGGTGCATCCGGCGATGCTCGGCCTTGAAGACCTGCCCCATGCCACCGGCCCCGATTTGCTCCATCAGTACATAGTTGCCCAAGACCAGTGATTGTCCCTTGCCTTTGGAAACCTCCTCCGCTTGAAACTTCGTCAGCTTCTTCTTCCGGACGAGTTCACGGGCTAGTTCCTCGGCATCTTTCGGCGTGGCCTTCGGCGGGATAAAGTCCTTGATCGTATCGCCAGCGAGAATCCCGCTGTCTTCAAGCTGCTTGACGAATTTTTCGAGGGGGACAGGCATGTTCCGATCATTTCCGTAAGGCGTTGGCAATCAGGACGAAAGGGAAGCATTCATTCTCCCAGAAAAACAGCCCGATTACCATAGATTTCGGATCGAAACGATCCGTCTGGCGGTGCTGGCCGGTCACAGTCTTGGCGCTTGCCCGGCAACTTCTTCAGAATTAGAAACTCGGAAACTCGAAGCAAAAACCTTTGGTGTCTCAGAGTCTCATCCCCCACCACCCCGCCCATGCGATCTCTTCTTTTGTGAACGTGGGCTGGAAAAAATTCCGGCAGGGCGATTCAAAAAATACGCCGGGCTGAAAATTCGCTGGGCGGCAGGGGTTTTTGCGAAATGAGGGCCGCTGCAACGCAAAAGCCATTCCACAAGCGACTTACGGCGAGTCGTTAGCGGCCTGTGAATGTCATGACGTGGTTAGGTCCAGTGTACCCTTAAAAGGCATGAGGCCCCGAAAGTCGGAGCCAGAAAAACAAGCCAAGGAGACTGACGATGCCGACTGCCATTGCCAAGAAGAAACCCGCCACCAAGCCTGCCAAGACCAGCAAAACTCGCAAACCGACGAAGGCTGAAGTGGCCAAAGCGTATGAATTGAAGCATGTCGAGACATTGAAAGCGGAGATTGGCCGGAAGTTCATGAACTGGCGAAAGTGGAATCCAACGGCCACTCTCGGTGAACTGTTGCAGTTTCTTGAACAAGCGCTGGATGAGCTACTCTCATTCAATGGTGACGATTTGCTGATGGAGATCGAGGGCGAACTTTCCGACGCCGCTGACTATTTGGCGACTTGGGAGCAGCAGACGGGATACATGGATGGCGAAGAATTTGCAGACGTAGATTACCGTCTTGCCAACGTAGAGGAAGACATCGGAGAAGTTGAGGAACTGATTGAAG
>CAIJTV010000233.1:0-4001 GCA_903823635.1 uncultured Planctomycetaceae bacterium | reverse complement strand
CATTTTCCCGACATGAAAGCCGTCAATATTGGCATAGGCGGCGACAAGACTCAAAACGTTCTCTGGCGACTTGACCACGGAGGAGTCGAAGGGCTACAGCCAAAGTCCATCGTGCTGATGATCGGCAATAACAACATGTTCTTTACGCCGGAAACCGGCATCGAAGCGGCCGCCAAAGGCATCGAGATGTGTGTGAAGAATCTGCGGGAGAAGTTTCCTGATGCGAAGATTGTCGTTGCCAGTATTCTCCCCGCCCACTCGCCGGACCATCGCTTTTATCAGGACATCAAAGCGACCAACGAAGTGCTCAAGACTTTGAAACTGGATAGCGATCCGCAGGTGCAGGTGCTTGATCTCACGAATGATTTCCTGAATGACGACGGCACATTGAAGAAGGAACTTTACACGCCCGACAACATCCACCTGTCACCAGCCGGTTACGCGGTGTACGCGGCGCAACTCAAGCCAGTGCTCGAAGCCATGCTGGCCGGAAAACCTGTTCTGCGCGAAATCGAGGGCGAGAATCAGCACTGTAAGGTGACACCGTAATTTTCGGACTTTGCGGTGCATCGTTGCGACTCACCGCGAAGCGGTCTAAGCAGTTAGCCGCTGACCACCGGTTCGCGTGGCACTTGGCTGCCAGGGTTCTTTGAACGTTGAACATGTACACATGAGCTTCTTGTTGCTTTGCAACACAGCCTGTGATGGCTGTGCCACCGTGCGAGTAACAATTGGGGGGCCGATTTTGCTCGATGTGTACGAAACGTTTCTTGCCAAACCTGGCTTATGACGGTTTTTTCCACAGATGCACACAGATGAACGCAGATAGTCACAACTGCCTTGATGGCGGTGCTGAATGACTCCGTTATGCCTGCCTATCTGTGTTCATCAGCGTTTATCTATGGACTACTGACGGCAAGAAACGGGCGTCTTGCGCAATCAAGTGCGACCGCTGGGTGGCACTTCCACGAAGTGGGAGTGTGCCGCAGGCACAAGAAGCCGCTGTGAAAGGCTTTGCTCTGGCTGCCGAGGTTCTCTGAAAATTGAACGTGCACACATGGGCTTCTTGTTGTTTCGCAACACAGCCTATGCAGGCTGTGCCACCCTGCGTGGAATGGGTGGGGACCGATTCTGCATGATGTGGACGAAACGATTCCTGTCAAACCTGTCTTATTTCGGTTTGTCCACAGATGCAGACAGATGAACGCAGATAGTCGCAACGGCCTTGATGGCGTTGCTGAAGACTCCGTTGTGCCTGCATATCTGTGTTCATCTGCGTTTATCTGTGGACAATAGAGAGTGAAAACGGCCTTCTCGCACGATCGAATGCGACTGCTGGTGGTTTTCAGTTTCCCGCGAGGTGGATGACGCGTCATCCGCAAACTACTCGCTGGCCGTTGGGAACATTACAATGTCGGCAGGCGTTGTTTCTGGAAAGCCCGGAGAGACAACGTTGTTCCACTCCACGCGTCCTGCAGTTCAGAGCCTGACATGCCCAAGTACTCCATCGCCACATTGGCGTCACTACTGCTGATCGCGTTTTCGCTGATGGGCGGCTCGGGTATTGCCTTTGCGGACGAATCGACGATTGTCTTCAGTCGCGATATTCGGCCGATCCTCGCGGGGCATTGCTTCAATTGCCATGGGCCCGATGAAGGCTCGCGCGAAGGTGACCTGCGGCTGGATACTGAAGAAGGGGCGAGAAAGTCGTTGGAGGTTGATGGTGGCATTGCCAAACTGCTGGGCCGGGTGACGAGTCATGATCCGGATCTCGTGATGCCGCCGCCGAGTGTTAAGAAACCTCTGACGGCTACTCAAATTGACCGACTGACTCGCTGGGTCGAGGCCGGCGCACCGTGGGGATCGCACTGGGCGTTTGAACCGCTGGTGAAGCCTGCAGTACCGACAGTGCCTGCCACGGCCAACGTGGCACCGGGGCAGACGGTATCATTGCACAATACCATTGATCATTTCGTGCAGGCTCGACTGGCTGCAAGAAAAGTAACGCCGAGTCCGGAAGCGTCCCGAGAGACTTTGATTCGTCGTGTCACTCTGGATCTGACGGGGCTGCCACCGACTTCGGACGAGGTCGATAACTTTTTGCAGGACACGTCGCCTGATGCCTGGGATAAAGTTGTCGATCGACTGCTGGCTTCTCCGGCGTATGGCGAACGTATGGCCTGGAGCTGGCTCGATGCGGCTCGGTATGCGGATTCAAATGGCTATCAGGGCGACAATGAACGAACCATGTGGCCGTGGCGTGATTGGGTGATTGATGCCTTCAATAAGAATCTGCCTTACGACCAATTCACAGTCTGGCAACTCGCGGGGGATCAACTGCCCGAGGCCAGCTTTGAACAGAAACTGGCGACCGGATTTTGTCGCAACCATATGATCAATGGCGAAGGGGGACGCATCGCGGAAGAGAATCGCGTCGACTATGTCATGGACATGACAGAAACAACGGGCACCGTCTGGCTGGGCCTGACGATGAACTGCTGCCGCTGCCACGATCATAAGTTTGATCCACTCAGCCAGAAAGATTACTACCGACTCTCCGCCTTTTTTAACCAAACGCCGGTCGATGGCGGCGGGGGCAATCCGCAAACTCCGCCGGTGCTCGCAGTGGCCAGCGATGATCAGCGACAACAAGAAAAGGACATCGAAACTCAACTGGCCGCGCTGAAGCAGCCTCTTCAGCAACGTGAGCAGGAACTGGTCGTGTCGCAGCCAGCGTGGGAACAGGCGACGCTGGCCAGCGTTGGTGAATCCACATGGCAGCCGCTAAAGCCGAACAAGTTTAGCGCGATGCATCAGGCGTTGACGGCGCAGGATGATGGTTCGATTCTGGCGTCCGGTGAGAATCCTCGCAACGACACGTATACGCTGGAACTGACAACCGAACTCGAACAGATCACCGCAATTCGGCTCGACGCGCTAAACCATAGCAGCCATACGCAAGGCGGACTCTCGCGGTCGGACAGCGGGAACTTTGTGCTGACGGAGATCGAGATTCTGATTCAGCAGCCGGGCCGCGAGCAGGCGACGAAAGTTTCAATCGCGTCGGCCGAAGCGACTTACGAACAGGGCGATCTGAAGGTTGCACGAGCGTTCGATGGCGATTCGAATTCAGGCTGGGCCGTGTATGCCGGAAAGCCGATTGATCGATCTCACTCGGCCGTGTTCCGCCTCGTCGAGCCATTAACGATCGGGAAGGATGCGACTCTGACGATTGTGCTGCGGCATGATTCGCCGCACGCGTCGCATAACATCGGTCGTTTTCGATTGAGCGCCAGTGCATCGCTGGATGCCAAAATGGATGACAGCAATTCCGCGCTGATCGCAAACCTGAAAACTCCGGCCGATCAGAGAACTCAAGAGCAGCGAGATCAGCTTGTTGCTGCACAGCGGGCTGGCGATACGACGTACGCAGAGTTACTGAAGAGCCGGGAACAGTTGCAGAAATCATTGAACGATCTTCGCGGTGGTTTCCCCAAAGTGATGGTGATGGAGGATATGCCTCAGCCACGGAAAACCTGGGTGCTCACGCGAGGTCTCTACAGTAAGCCTGCAGACGAAGTGACGGCAGATGTTCCGGAGAATCTGCCGCGATTGACTGCCGGTGACACTATCAATCGCCTGGCGTTGGCTCGCTGGATCGTGTCGAATGACAATCCGCTGACGGCCCGAGTGACCGTCAATCGATTCTGGCAGCAGTTCTTTGGAATCGGTCTGGTCAAGACACCCGAAGACTTTGGTGTGCAGGGAGAGATTCCTCTTCAGCAGGATCTGCTCGACTGGCTGGCGGCTGATTTTCGCGAACACGGCTGGGATGTGAAGCGGCTGATTCGCCAGATCGTGACCAGTCACACGTATCGCCAGTCGTCGCGAATTACCGCTCGCGATGCGGAAGGGGAAACGGGCTCGGACCCAACTCATGGAATGTCATACGAAGCAGATCCCGAGAACCGTTATCTGTCACGCGGCCCGCGTTTTCGGAT
>CAIJTV010000232.1:0-7786 GCA_903823635.1 uncultured Planctomycetaceae bacterium | reverse complement strand
GGCGACTCACGAAGTCAACAACTGAACATTTGGGCGCTGCACGATTCAACCGCCCGCCACTTCCCGCCAAGCGCCACGGTTTCTCGCCGCCGTTTACAATCTTCGCCCCCGACTTCTCATCTGTGGTTCACAGGCTTTTGCACTACCGATTTCGCACCCAAAAATGACGAGCGAAGTCGTGCAGAAGCCTTTATTCAACGGGATAAACCCGGTGGCGGCGTTTGTTTAAAGACTAATTGGTCGCCTGCGAGGCTTGTCGTTCATTTCGAGTGATGCGGCGGCGTTCGAGCCGATCGATCTGCACCACAACTCCGTCCTGAACCACGATCTGCACATGTCCAAAGCGGAGATTGCGAAGTGAATCACGAATCTGCGCCAGCACGAGGTCTTCTGTGTCAGATCGACCGTCTGCTGTGGCATGGTCTTCGGCGGTGTCGCTTTTCTTTCCCATGACTCTGCTCATTTCACTCAGTCAACCGGGTTTATGGACTATCACAATTTCATACTCGCCGTGTTCGCAGCATGGTTGCTCGCGTCGCTGACTCGAGCTTCCCTGTTATGGAATCACAGCGGACCCAAGGCTTTGGTGCAGCATTTGTCAGAGACTTCACCTCCGCCATGTCTCCTTCCACACTGACTAGTCAGAGCAGGCGACATTCGGCATCTCTACAGATCGACCGTCGTACTTATTTCTCGCCGGTGTAGATCTTGTCGAACTCAGCACCGTCTGCGAAAAATTTCTTCTGAGCGTCATCCCAGCTCGCAGCAACTTTTGTCACAGGAAACAGCTCGACCGCTGGAAAAGCACTGGCATTGGCCGCCAGAACTTCTGCGTTCGATGGCCGATAGAAGTTCTTCGCGATCACCTCCTGCCCCTCTTTCGTGTAGAGGAACTTCAGATATTCCTCGGCTGTAGCTCGAGTCCCTTTCTTGTCGGCAACAGAATCCACCACGGCGACATGCGGCTCAGCCAGAATGCTCACCTCAGGAAACACGAGTTCCAGTTCGCCCTTCGCTTCAGTCACTTCCAGATGAGCTTCGTTTTCCCATGTCAGATGCACATCGCCGATGCCCTTCTGAGCAAACGTTGTTGTGGCTCCACGAGCGGCGGTATCGAGTACAGGAACCTGCTTGTAAAGCTGAGTCACGAAAGCTCGTGCTTCATCTTCACTGCCACCTTTGCTGATCACGCTGCCCCAAGCGGCCAGGAACGCGAGCTTCCCGTTGCCAGAAGTTTTCGGGTTCGGTGTGATAATCTCGATCCCTGAACCGGACAGATCTGCCCACGTCTTGATGTTCTTTGGGTTTCCCTTCCGAACAACGAAGACGATCGTTGATGTGTAAGGCAAACTGCGGTTCGGCAACGCCTCTTCCCAGCCGTCCTTGATTAGCCCCTTCTTGTGCAGTTGTTCTGTGTCCGACCACATCGCCAGAGTCACAACATCGGCCTCAAGCCCATCGATAACCGCTCGAGCCTGACTGCCGGAACCTCCATGCGACTGCTTGATGGATACGGTCTTACCACTGGCCGCCTGCTGAGCAATGAATTTCTCGTTGAGATCTTTCCAGAGTTCGCGAGTTGGGTCATAGGACACATTCAGCAATTCGACAGGAGCCGACGCTTCGCTGCCTGTGGTATTGCCAGCCGCAGATGAAGCGTCTTTTGAGGAGTTGGCAGCGGAACCACATCCAACGGCAGCCAAAAAGAGTGGAAACAGGAAAGCCAGGGAACTCTTCTTCATGAAAGTCATTCCAAATCCAAATAATAAATCAACACTAAATAGGTGATATATTTAGGCAAAAAAGAGAGACAGCTAGATGCCATCTCCATAATTCAGCTCTGCCGAGAACACCTCTTCACGACTTACAATGGCCCCGGCGAACACCGATGAGAGGGTCGCACTATCCATCAGGCGAGCGATATAATTACGAATATCCAGCATAACACGACGAAAACGGCAGACACCTTCCTGCGAACAGGGCTCATAGTCGGATGTCGAAACACAGGAAATTGGTGCTAAAATGCCGTCAAAGTGACGAACGATCTCTCCCATCGTGATTTCTTCCGGCCGCTTTGCCAGAACAAATCCTCCGTCACGCCCTGCGATACTTTCCACCCAACCACGTGACTTCAGGTCCAGCATAATCTGTTCAAGAAATCGTCGAGGGATGTCGTTTTGTTCAGCCAGTGTGCGAATTGAGATCGGCCCTTGGCCGCGATACGCCACTAAGCTAAACAAGGCTCGCAGTGCATAATCTGA
This sequence comes from uncultured Planctomycetaceae bacterium, assembly GCA_903823635.1. Classification (GTDB taxonomy): domain Bacteria; phylum Planctomycetota; class Planctomycetia; order Planctomycetales; family Planctomycetaceae; genus SXXK01. Next base: position 5,525 of record CAIJTV010000232.1, on the reverse strand, counting down.
TTTTCTGGAGAGCTTCATCGACTCAAGGACTCCGGACGCCGGATAAGTATCACCCAATTGGTCGTGTTTTATCTTTGAGGGCGAATTGACGCAACCAAGGAATGTGATTTTCTTGCCGAAGAGTACAGATTGCAATGCTTAGCCGACACTTCAAACAGGGTGCAGCGTCCCAGGACGGATTCGAAGGTGAGGAAAATGGGCCAGAACGGCACTCCTCACGCTGACGCTTCTACTAAATACTGCTGCGGAGGCCATAAACGCAGATTGAACGCGGAGGCCGCAGAGGATCGCAGAGGAAATCCGCTTCAATGTATTCCTCTGCGAACTCTGCGTTCAAACAATTAGCATCGCCGCGACGGCTGGAATGATAAGTCTGGCAGCCCGATCGACACGGAGGGCTGACGCCCTGCCGCTCGCCTTTGGGTCACTTCTCTGTGATCGCCGCCACGACATAGGCTCCTTCAATTTCAGGAGCGGCAGGGACAGTGACGCCTTCGGGCACAGTCACGGGCTCGAGCGCGGTGATGCATTGCTGGCAAGCATCTTCAATCACCCATTTGAATGAGGGGACTGTCTTTGTCACCGTTTTCTTCATCAGCTTACGTTTCGTAAAGACATCCGCTCCACAACCGGGAATCCAGGATGTCCAGACGATCTTCTTTGGCTGAGCACAGATGTTCTTGTCTTCCGGTGTCTTTGGGCAGACTGTTTCGCAGTGTTTGCATTCCGGAGTGCTGGGGTGCGGAACACAAATCTCTTCACACTGCATGCCCCAGCATGTCGTCGTGATCTTCTTGTCTTCTCGCACCAGCCGACACACTTTGCGACAACGATTGGCACTGCAGCCGCAATGAGCGCAGCAACGATCCGCGGCGTTGCCAACATTGGCGAGCACTGGTGCAAACGCAGCCGCAATCATGGATCCCAGAAACAGTCGACGTGATGATGACTTCATGGAAGTTACGCCTATGGCAGCCAGAACTGAATTTGAGATCTCAAATCTGAAATTTCAAATTCCAGTGGGGACGTGTGAAATGAAGAGAGACATCTGAGCAGTCATCACCAGTTGAAGTCGAAACGCATCGCCAACAGATCGGATTCTGTTTCACCAAAGACGGTCGAACCTGTTGTCACCGGATGAATCCAGTCAAACATGATTCGAGTTCGATCACTCCAGTACCAGTTGAAGCCGGTCGTCAAATCGTTGTATTCGCCCTTACTGAATTCGTTAAGATTCAGATGCGAATAGCGAGTCTTCACTTCCCATGCTCCGGGGCTCATTGCACCGGGAACAATAAAGAAGTTTGACGTCGGAACATTGCGACCGAACTGTGCACCGTGCTGCCCGAATCGCTCATAGATGCGATTTTCCCCGGTCAGGAAATAACTCAGATGAGCATACGCGCCCTGCGTTGTTTCTGTTCCGGAGGCCATCGTATTCACGTTGCAGAGAAATGCTTCACTCTGCAATGTGACCGGCCCCATCACGGCAGCAAACTCCAGATTCCCCGTCGTGTAGGACTCTGCATCGATACTACCGCTGTCGATGATTCGCGGCCCCTCGTGAATCTGCGGACGTGAGCGAAAGCTGACTTTTTTATCCTGGTCTTCAGTGTGCATAACTCCAATGCCGGTATGAATCATATAGCGGCCGTTGGAGGGTTCGTCATAGAACGGCGTCCAGGTTAAACGCCCGGAAACTCGGGCACCCTGATTATCATCAATGCGTTCTTTCAGGCCTTCGCTGATGCTGTCAAAGAACACACCACTGGCCCATGTCACACTTTGATCGTCAGTGCAGTTGTACAGTGCGATACCAACTTCGCGATCCGCAGCGAATACTCCCTGCGTTGGAATTGATCGTTCCATGAAGATGTTGTTGGTATCGTTCGTGACTTGTTCAAGACTGAATGGGACGAAGAAGTTACCGATACGAAATCGCCCGAGTCCGGGGATTTCGTTCATCGAAAAGTACGCGTCCTTGACGTCCGGCGAAGTCACTGTGCCTGCTGGACTGGAACCCACAGTTTCGGGCTCAAGAGTCATCTGCAGACGGAAGTCACACTGACCATATCCTGTTCCGTCAGCCACCAGGCGCAGGCGGCGGAATTCAAAGTAGTCCTGAGTTCCCACAATGGCCGGATCAGCGTTCGCCCAATTGATGTATTCCGCTTGAACGTGACCACCCAGCTTGACCGTCCACTTGTCGGTGGACATATCCTGCCAGCCTTCTGATTTCTTTGCCTCTTCGTCCTTCTTCTTCTTGTCCGAGTCGACTCGTTTTTTTTCCGATGCTTCAAGCTGATCAATTCGCATCTGCAATCGGCTGAGTTCGCTCTCGAAGTCTCCCGCTGGAGTTTCTTCCGACGCGGCATCACCTTCTGGAAGAATCCCCGCAGGAGGTACTTCAGGCGGAGGATCAAAGAGGTAGCTGGCTCGAGCCACACCACTTTCGCCCGAAAGCCACTCTGGAGCGTTACTAGCGGGGCGCGATGAAGACGGCGAATACAGCTCGTCCTGAGCCATCAAGGGAAGGCAATAGAACAGCCCGGCAGCCAGCCCCAACTGAGCTTTCCACCCAACGCGATTACGTAACTGGGCCATTTTTCCTTCGCCTTCCGTGACGATTGGACAGAGACCTGATTGATGCGCTAGTCCGTGCTGCCACGGAATGGTCTCCGGCCTCCGGTTGTCCGGTCAGCTGGATATCTGTGAGCAGGTGTCTCTGCCGCCAGATTGCTTTCGATTAAGAGTTAGAATCGGTGCGTGTTGGCCCATGAATGAATTCCGCACAGCATTTTGCACGGTTAACTTTGACGCCTTAAAAAACTCTGCTTCATAGAATGGCAATTGATGCCGAAATCCATCTTTTGATCCTACCCAGACAAGATAACCGTCAAAGTCCAGGCCAGAAACGTTTTGATCTTTCGGGATGTCAGGTGCCGCGGGAGGCATCGAAACCTGCTGCGACGTTGACCGGGACTGCCGTTCATGGATATAGAGCGCCGGAACGACCCATCCGAGTTGTCGCTTTTTCCTTACTCGGCGTTTCCGCTAAGCTCTCCGGAGGAATGGCAGAGTCCATCGCACGTCACACTGCCAACTTCAAGCCGATGACCTAAGCAAAGCAACCAGAAGCCGAACCAAAACGGGAGTACCGAAGAGCATGTCCGGTTCCAAATCTTTTTCGCTCATCGCACCGACATTTCTGCTTGTTGTTCTGGGAACTTCCGTGGTCTCGGCTGATGAAGGCAAGTCTTTACCAGCGATTCGCGTCAGCACCGATGGAACTCATTTCATCAGCGGCGATTCCAGTGCTCCGTTTCGACCGATGGGCTTCAATTACGATCATGATGCCGATGGTCGCCTGCTGGAAGACTATTGGCATTCGGAATGGGACCGAGTCGAAAACGATTTTCGCGACATGCAAAGTCTCGGCGCGAATGTGGTGCGGATTCATCTGCAGTTCGGCAAGTTTATGAAGTCTCCCACGGAGGCGAACGCAGAAGAACTCAAACAGCTGCAGCGACTGTTAACTTTGGCCGAAGAAACAAAGCTGTATCTCGATCTGACCGGGCTGGGCTGTTATCACAAGAAGGACGTCCCCGCATGGTACGACGCGCTGGATGAACAGGCCCGCTGGAATGCTCAGCAGGTTCTCTGGGAAGCCGTGGCAACTGTTTGCAGCGATAGCTCAGCCGTGTTCTGTTACGACCTGATGAATGAACCGGTGATCGGTGGTGATAAAGCAGGACCTGACTGGCTGGGTCCGGCGTTTGCCGGAAAACACTTCGTGCAGTTCGTCGCCAAATCCACTAACGGGAGAACTCGCCCTGAGGCCGCCAAACAGTGGATCGATCAAATGGTCAATGCTGTTCGTCAGCATGACAAACAGCATTTGATTACCGTAGGCTTTGTCGACTGGAGTCTGGATCGTCCCGGCCTTACCTCGGGATTTGATCCGCTCAAAGTCGCCGAGAAACTTGACTTCTTAGCCGTGCATATTTACCCGGCCGCCGGCAAAGTTGATGAGGCCCTCGAGACATTAAAGGGATTTCAAATCGGCAAGCCGGTCATCGTCGAAGAGACCTTCCCGCTGAAGTGTTCTCACGATGAAATGAAAGCCTTCATCGATCGCAGTGGCGATCACGCCGACGGCTGGATCAGTTTCTTCTGGGGTAAGATGCCTGACGAGTATCAGCCTACGAGTTCCATTGGCGACGCAGTAATCTCGCAGTGGCTGACTCAGTTTTCGGCGATGATGACAACCGAGAAGCCGCAAGCAGCCACAACATCCGCTGATGACCACGATGATGAAACCAAGGTCGTCGTTGCACAGTTCATTCAGCACACGCAGGAGCACTCGGATGGCCGAGCAGCATTTTCTGTGGATCTGAAAGCGTGGTCTGACGAAAACAGCGACTTGCCAATCGGAGTCTTCGATTCGGGCATCGGCGGATTAACGGTTCAGGAGGCGATCTACTCTCTGGATGCCTTCGATAACAAGAACTACTCACCCAAGCCTGACGGAAAGAAAGACTTCGCAAACGAACGGTTTATCTACTTTGGCGATCAGGCCAACATGCCCTATGGAAATTACCCGGCAGTAAAGCGCCAGACTTATCTGAAGGAGTTGATCCTGAAGGACGCCGCCTTTCTGCTGGGCCGTCGCTATTGGAATTCGACGGAAGACCAGGAACCGAAATTCGACAAGCCTCCGGTCAAAGCGATCGTCATCGCCTGCAACACGGCCACGGCCTGGGGACTTGATGAGATTCGTCAGATGGTCGAGGCATGGAAGGTGCCGGTCTTCGTCATTGGAGTTGTTGAAGCCGGTGCTCGCGGCTTAACGGAGTCGATTGAAACAGCCACGGAGAAACGCACCGTCGCGGTTCTGGCCACCGTCGGAACCTGCAGCAGTAATGCCTATCCCAAAGCGATTGGTCGCAGTACCGGGTTGGCGGGCAAACGTGTGCCCGACGTTGTCCAACAGGGTTCAGTAGGACTGGCGGCGGCCATCGAAGGCGACCCGGCGTTTGTCGTTTCGCCGGAAGCTGGCCTGTCAAATGCAACTGTCTACAACGGCCCATCAATCGATCACAAAACTGCGATGATTGATCCCGAGCTGCTTGATGTCTACGGCTTTAATCCGACGGGACTCCAGGGAGACATCTCGTCGCCGAAATCGCTGCGGCTCAATTCTGTCGAGAACTATATTCGCTACGACGTGACGACACTTGTTCGTACTCACCAAAAATCCGGACAGACAACGCCGATTGATACCGTCGTTCTTGGATGCACCCATTTCCCACTTGTGCGTCAGGAAATACTCGACAGCTTCGCTCGCCTTCGCGCTTACGAAAAAGATGGTGAACGCCCCTTTGCAAATCTGATCGCGGAGAAGATCGCCGTTGTCGACCCTGCCGAACTCACCGCCAAAGAACTCTTTCGAGAACTCGCGCGGCGCAAGTTGTTTCGCAGGACTCCAGAGGGAACAGACCAGCAGCAATCGACGATGGCCAGGG
>CAIJTV010000231.1:0-6114 GCA_903823635.1 uncultured Planctomycetaceae bacterium | reverse complement strand
TCCGACGAACGTCATCCGTGTCAGGCTATGACCGACCTGCTGACGATCCGTGAAACATTCGGACACCTGAAAGATCTGCATTTGGTCTTCGTAGGTGATGGAAACAATGTTTCGATGTCACTGGCAATTGCGTCCGCTATGACGGGTATGCGGTTAACACTGGCGGCTCCCAAAGGCTTTGAGTTTGAAGCAGGCTTCCTGGAATTGATGGCTGAGAAGTTTCCAGCACATCGCGTGACACAAACGAATGATCCGAAGTTCGCAGTGAAGTCCGCAGATCTCGTCTACACCGACGTCTGGGCCAGCATGGGTCAGGAAGATGATGCTGAACGTCGCAAAAAGGCGTTTGCCAATTTTCAGGTCAATGAAGCTCTGATGGCGGTTGCTCCGAAGTCAGCAAAGTTCATGCACGACCTGCCGGCCAAGCGAGGCCTCGAAGTCACCGACGGCGTGATGGATGGCGATCAGAGCATCGTCTTCCAGCAGGCCGAGAACCGGATGCATCTGGCCAAAGGTCTGTTTGTGTGGTTGCTGGAAAACAAGTAGCGTTCGTCAGTGTGGGACGAGTGGCTCGTCGCGGATTTCGGTGGGTCTTGCCCACAACATCGAGCCAGTCCGAAGTCAGTTCACATCTCGCCTGAGAATCATGCTGTTTCCAGCTATCAATCTTTCCGGCTCTTGTCGCTTGTACTCACAATTGTAACTTCGTCCGAGTAACGGTCGGTCTGGCAGAAAGCCTCAGTCACGATCGTCTGCAATAACAATCGTCTGCGATCACATTCAGTGGTTATTGAGCGTCCTTGTGCGACGTGTACAATCAACAGATGCGGAAGAATACGCAGTGTGCGGGCAGTTTCTTATCATGCGGGCTTTCAGAGAGTCGTATTGAAGATTATCATGGGAACCCTGTGCTGTTCCGTTTAATAATCTGACTATTTGGCTCTTTGGACCCTGTCGCAATGGTTGTTGATTCATCCACAGAAATGCTTTCCGCTGCTTTGAGCAAAAAGATTGCTGATAAAACAGCGTTAGTGGGCATCATTGGGCTGGGGTATGTTGGGCTGCCGCTGATCAGTGCGTTCACTAACGCGGGCTTCAAATGTATCGGTTTTGACGTAGACCCTGAAAAGGTCCGCTTGTTGAAAGCAGGCAAAAGCTACATCAAGCATATCTCGTCTGAACGAGTGGCCGACTGGATTAATCGGGGAGCGCTTGATCCCACCAACGATATGTCGCGACTTGCAGAAGCCGATGCGTTGCTGATCTGCGTTCCAACGCCGTTGAATGCCAGTCGCGATCCGGATTTGCAGTACATCGAGTCAACCTCTGAATCAATTGCCTCTGTGCTTCGTCCGGGGCAATTGGTCGTTCTGGAGAGCACCACCTATCCCACGACGACTCGCGATGTCATGGTGCCAATTCTCAATCGTAATCCTTCGGGCCTGGTCTGCGGAAAAGATGTCTTTGTCGCTTTCAGCCCGGAGCGAGAAGACCCGGGCAATCCGGATTACACTGCAGCAGGGATTCCGAAAGTTGTTGGCGGTATCGACAATAACAGCGGCGATCTTGCCTGTGCACTCTATGCCCATTCGATCGTCAAAGTCATTCGAGTTGACAATGCTGAGATCGCAGAAGCCTGCAAGATTCTGGAGAACACTTATCGAGCCGTGAATATCGCTTTGGTCAATGAACTAAAGATGCTGTTCGATCGGATGGGGATTGATGTCTGGAAAGTCGTCGACGCTGCTAAAACAAAGCCGTTTGGATTTCAGGCGTTTTATCCTGGACCCGGACTTGGTGGGCACTGTATTCCGATCGACCCGTTCTATCTCAGTTGGTTGGCACGCCTGCAAGGCATGAACACTCGCTTCATTGAGTTGGCTGGCGAAATCAATTCCGGCATGCCGCGATATGTGGTTGGGCGTCTGGCCGAGTTTTTGAATGAACAGTCTAAGCCGGTCAAGGGCAGCCGAATCTGCATTCTGGGTATGGCTTACAAAAAAGATGTGGATGATCCTCGCGAAAGTCCTTCGTTTGAATTGCTGGAATTGCTGATGGAGCGAGGAGCGTTGCTCAGCTACAGCGATCCGCATGTGCCTAAGCTGCCAAAGATGCGGCACTATCAGCATCTGCCTCCGTTGACCAGCAGTGATTTGACACCTGAGTTCCTCGCAGCGCAGGACTGTGTATTGATTTCGACGGATCATTCGGCCGTTGACTACAACTTCGTGGTCGAGAATTCTCGGATGGTGCTTGATACCCGAAACGCCACCAAGAATGTGACTGGCGGACGAGAAAAGATCTTTAAAGCCTGACAGATCCAGGCAGAGCACGTCTGCAGATTCTCCAACGCAGTGTCTGTTGCCGACAGAGTATGCCGTTGTCAACAATGGATTTCGTTTCGTACCGTTGATGGTCTTTGATTATCAGCGACAATCATGTCAAAGAAGCCTCGTTTATCCTTCGGGCGGCATAGATTGAGGCCGACTGCTCGCGGGCTGTATCATTCAGATCATTATCCCAGTCGGGGCCGCCTACAGAGTAATCCGTGGCTTAGCCAGCGTTCATTCTTTCCAGAATGACACATTAATCAGAGTGGGACTGCGAGTGGACTTTCATCGCCCTGAACCGAATGTCAACGCATGAATAATGGCGTGAACCTGCCGGTGATCCAGTCCTGCAACGATTGCGCGGCATGCTGCATGAGAACACCAATTCCGCCTTTTCAGCCCGGTGAAGAGGCAGCTCTGGGAGTTCCCGAGGAGCTGCTGCTGCCGGTTCGACAACGAGTGGCTGCCGATCAGCATTTTGATCTGCTGCCATGTGTCTGGCTCAATCCCGGGACGCGTTTGTGTCGGCACTACGAACTGCGTCCCCAGGCATGCCGCGACTTTCAGATCAACAGTGATCTCTGCCGCCTGTCACGGTGGGATGAAGGCCTTGATTAAGCTGTTTTAAAACGATCCAAAGCCCCCGACCATGTAAGCATGGCCGGATTGCTCCCTGCCACCTCGGATAGGTGTGAAATCGTTGATTAGCCTGTTTCGCTTTGCCAGACGACTTTGGTCTTGCTCATCAGATCATGCATCGCCTTTTTGTCGGCTCGAAAGAAGCACATGATGAAGCCGATGTACAAGGTCAGAATGGTTAGAAATGCTGAGGCAGCGCGACCGAAGGCCTGCTGGCGAGTCTGAACTTTGTTGTCATCACGAAGCACGATCATTCCAAGGCTCCACTTGCCGAGAGTCGCTCGAGCTGCCCCGGATTCTCCCGATGAAAAGTAGAATCCGATCAGGCCGAGACTTGCGACGGCGCCGATGCCCAGAGCCAGTTGGTCGGCAATACTCCATCCGTAGAAGGTGAACAGCAATCCGAAGAGTGTGCCCACAAATTGTCCGATGCCGCTCAGCAGTCCCATGATGATGTAATCGATCAGGAATGCCAGATAGCGTGGTCCGAACCCAACCGGCTCCAAATCAGGAAACTCGTTCACCACGGCCAGGTCAGCTCGGAAGTAAAGACCATACAGGCCGATCACGCGCATCATGAATACGGCCGGGAAACTCATCAGACCACAGATGATGAAGAAGAAGGCAAAGGAAACAGTGAACACGATCGGCATCTCATAGAACAGAAAACGCAGATTGCCTTCTCCAAAATCCATGAAGTTTGCTTTGAGCCACTCCAGAGCGGCCGCCTCCTGAGTCAGCAGCCAGATCGAAATTCGCGCCTGCATGATTGCTCCGGCAACGGAAACCACAATCGGAACCAGGAGGACGAGAAACAGGTTCATGGCGAAGACGTACATGGAGGGACCGATCGTCTTTCCAAAGTCACGCAGCATCCAGGTCAGCAACCAGGCTCGATGAGTGTACTTCTGAGCCATATGGACGACTGCCGCCGGCAGCACGAGCAGCGGGATGACCATGACGAGACCACCGACGATCAGAGCGGCCTGAATGTTGACGAATCCGATGGCCACGGCGATCAGGAACAACGGCAGCGTCAAAATCACGGGCCAGACGTAGAAGCGGAAACCCATGGTCAGGTTGCCAAAGAAGTCCAGCGTAAAGCGTTTGACCTTTTTCTCACCAGCCATGGTGACACCGGCAATCGTTGTGGCGAGAGTCCACGCCCAGCCACCGAAACCCAACTGGAAGACGAGGGTCATGCCTGTCCAGAACAATGCTGGTGGTTCGCGCTGGGCCATCAGTCGAGGAATCGGTAATCTGGTGACAGACTTGGTGGTCGTGTAGTAGGTGCCGTCGTATAAAACTTTCGAGCCCTTTTCATCCGGAACGGTAATGACAACCGAGTTGCCTTCTATCTTGATGTTGGTCGTGTCGGCCGCGACCATTGCTTCCAGAGCTGCCGTTCGATTCGAGACATAGTATCCCAGGGCGAACAGGCAGGTGAGTGCCATGGACAGGCATGTTGTCCAGACCATCGCAGTCTGGACTCCGAAATGCCAGTGCTTTTTCAGAAACTTCCAGCCATTGCCCCAGACCACTCCATAGAATTCCGCCGGTGGCGGTCCTTTCCGAGCGATCTTCAGTCGTTGCCTTTCACTGAGTGCTCCGGTTGCGATCGTCACACCACACTTCGGACAGTCGATGTCTTCTTCTCGGACTGGACGAGCACACCCAGGACAAATTCGGCGATTGGTATCTTCAGCTCTGTTCAGATCGACGCCAAACAGAACATCGTCGGGATCTTCGGATACGGCTTTTGGTCTGCTCTTCGGACGTGGTCGCGCTGGGGCAGCAGCCTCGGACTCACCTCCGGGGACAAGAACCCGGCCGCCACACTGCTTGCATTTTACAGCTTTGCCGGCGGCCTGATCCGGCACATTCAGGACCGTTTGACAACCTTCACATCGTACCTTGATCGGCATATTCAATCTCGCCCGGCTCGTTTCGCCGTTTGGGGGCAATTGCTTCTACTATTTCGCTATTCTGGTGGTGCAAAGGCGATCGTCGAGCAAAAGGTTGACCTGAGCCCAAAGTTCGCCAGAAACCACCAGAGGACGCGGCCCTGAATCGTACAGGGCATCTTGTACCGGATCGGCAAAGTCTCGTTCGGAGCATTCTGCCAGGACGTGAAATCTACCAGACCCGCATTCCCGAACAACATACCGCCGAAAGAAACCGCAGGGGAGACTTTTTTTCGGTCCGGCGCTCGTGAACAGCATTCTCTGCTCTTAAGTAACGGTGAACCTGTCGCTGCAGCCCGCTCAATTGGCGATTATCGCGGCTATGATGCCTGAGACTGGCCAATGTTCTTGTCTCAGATTTTCAGAGCAGCACGTATTCTGCCGGGAATTACTTGGTCCAGTTCAGGACTCTGTTAGAGTTCTGACGTGGTCAAAGGTTGGCCAGCAGAACGGTCGGACAGGGGAGTTTTTGTGGCAAATAATCCGTCTGATACGGAACTCATCAGTCGTGTTGCAAACGGCGACCAGAACGCTCTGGCCGAATTGTTTTCTCAACACCGCGACCGCCTCTGGCGTTTGGTGACGTTTCGCATGGATCCACGGCTGCATGGTCGAGTGGACGCGGACGACATTCTTCAGGAAGCCTGGCTGTCGGCGGTCCAGAGGATCGACCACTTTCTGATCGATGCGTCTCGCTCAATTTTCGTCTGGTTCCGCCTGATCACCTGTCAGACTCTCGTCGATATTCACAGGCGGCATTTGGGAACTCAGAAGCGTAACGCGGGCAATGAATTCTCGATTGATCGAGGTTGGTCCAGTTCGTCTACCTCATCGTCACTGTCGTTTCATCTGATGGATCATCTGACGACTCCCAGCGAAGCCGCTGTGCGTGAGGAAATGTCGCAGCAGCTCAACCATGCTCTGGAAGAGATGAAAGAGATTGATCGCGAAGTACTGGCGCTGCGGCATTTTGAGCAACTGACAAATCGCGAAGCCGCACAGGTTCTGGGGATATCAGAACAAGCCGCCAGTGATCGCTACATCCGCGCATTGGGACGCCTGAAGACGGCGATGACGTCACTGCCAGGGTTTATGGCCGAGTAATTTTGAATCAGTCGGTCGCTCCTGTGATGAGTGCCACGGCTGAAATTCCAGCCGTCACAAACAGCGCTGTCTGGAAG
>CAIJTV010000230.1:0-6916 GCA_903823635.1 uncultured Planctomycetaceae bacterium | reverse complement strand
TCTTCCTGATTGCTGAGATCAAACCGGACGGAATACTGTTCGATGATTTCCGTGACAACATCTGAGCCGAACGAATTCTTCACCAGTTGCATGCTGACATATCGATTGCGTCGCATGATGGCCCACTCTTCGTCGGTCAGACGACCACGCTTCTGAAGGATCGCATCCGGGACACCGATCTTTCCGATGTCGTGCATCAGGGCTGCGATTTCCAGGTTGTAGCATTCACGCATTGACAGCAAGCCCTCGGCCGTTGCTACGCAAAGGTCTGCCACACGTCGACTGTGAGCTGCCGTGGGCTGGTCACGATACGACATGGCGGACAACAATGCGGTGACGGCCTGGAAAGGAATCGTGACCGCAGCTTGTTTGCGTGGTTCTTTGCGAGCTGTCGCCGGTGTTTCACCAAGCTGTGAGATCTGCTTTTGTGCTTTGTCGAAACGAATGACCTGATTTCTGCCATTTCTCTTGGCAACGTAAAGGCACTTGTCAGCCTGATCGAGAAGATCCTGAGGTGAGTCCGCTTTCTGAGCAAAAGAAGAAACTCCAAGACTTGAGGTGACTTTCAGTTCGCCAATCTGCAGAGCTTTAATCGCGAGACGAATGCGTTCGGCTCGCAGTTCTGCGTCGTCGAGACTTGTGTCCGGCATCAGCACGGAGAATTCTTCACCTCCGTAGCGGCAGACGATGTCCGATTCCGCAACAGTCTTCATCACAACGGACGCCACTTTGCGGAGGACTTCATCGCCCATCGCATGGCCATGATTGTCGTTAATTGATTTGAAGTGGTCGATGTCGACCATCATTGCAGACAACTCACCGCCCATCATCTTCTTTTGAGCCCACGTGGATTCAAAGTCTTTGAAGAAGCTACGACGATTCACGCAACCCGTCAGAGCGTCGCGAGTTGCCAGCCATTCCAGCTCCCTGTTCTGCTGGCGGATTTCTTCGCTCGACTGCTTCAAGGAACTCAAAGCATCGCGAAGTTCTTTCTGCTTACGATCAAGCTCTGTGACGTCTTCAAAACTAGCCACAACGCCACGGCACTTCTGACGTTCATCGTGAATGGGCACGGAACTGACAGAGAACGTTCTCTCTGTGCCGTTGACGCCGAACTTCATAATCACGCCACGCAATGACTGCCCGCTGGAAATAGTTGTTTGCCAGGGTTGTTCTGAAAGCGTGGCTTCGATCTGATGGCGAAATCCTATCTGATTCGCGTTTTTTCCGACCAGCATCTCAACCTCCTGTTGAACATGCAGAGCAAACGCGCTGTTGGCAAGCACAATGCGCCCGTCGGTGTCAATGACAAGAAGTCCTTCAGCGAGAGCGTCCAGCGCTTCACGAACTCGTGACGGAATCACCTGTGAAGGATTCAACTGGCGAAGTACTCGCCGCAGATAGAGCGAGAACGAAAAGAACAGGCCGACGCCCAGAAACAAAGAAAGTGAGAACTCGGGCCGCATGATGTTGCCCAGAGGTCCTGCCGCGACTTCGAGAAACCGGACTTCCAATTGTCCCCAATGTTCACCTGATGCGGTAATGGGCACAATGAATTCACGTGATGAATTTGGAACGGATCCGCTTGTTTCCCAAAGCGTCTGATGTTCTCCAGAGGCAAACAGCAGTTCTCCGTTTTCGTCAGTTCGCACGGCCAGAGATTCGACTTCCGGATTTCGCTGGCGAATCGCGTCAAACGTTTCCTGGATCTGCTTCTCATTCATTCGCGGCGCGAGTGCCATGAAGCTGACGGCTGTGGCTTCGCAGAATGCAGATCGGTTTTTCTGTGCGGCGGTACCGACGTTTGGAATCAGTCCCAGTAGACCGGCAACCAGCAACGCACTAATCGTGAGACTGACAAGTCCCAGAACGATTCGCATGCTTGAGGAGAGGCGGGGCATGAACCTGAACCAGAGAGTGAGGAATCCTGTTGAAAGCTTCTGAGGTGAGCATAGGTCAAGTTTTTCCGTCGGAAGTCTTTTGTTGCCGATATGCAACAGCGTTCGAAGATGACGAGGGGAGAATCCCCCGCATTATTCGGCAGGACTAACCCGCGTCGCGGGGAATCCTCGCCCAAATCAGGCCCTACAATCTGCAAAGATGAATCACCGGGCATGATCGAATTGTTCGGCCAAACTTTGATCTGCCCCTGATAGCGTTGAAGCTCGACTCAACGAGTCCGGCGCGGGATGCAGCGATTTCAAGTCTTGTGCCGTCCGCGAATTCGCGTGGAATCAACGCGCCTCCGGAACTCGGATCTCGATCAGCATACCGGGGAGAAAAACTTCCGGGAGAGAATCGAGTGATCGGTCATCCAGCAGCGTACAACTCAATTGTTGCTCGGCGGCAACTTCCTGAATTCTGCGGATCGCCGTCACACAACCATATGCGAGCCACATCCGACCGTTGGGACGGAGTCTTGTGCGTGCTCCAGCGACCAGAGATTGCAGTAACTGAAAGTCCGGATCGTAAAGAGCAAATTCTTCGACGCTGACCGGCTTACGGTTCTCCCATGGCGGATTCGAGATAATAAAATCGAAGGTCTCTACCGGCTTAATCACAGTCCACGCTTCGGACGCTCGCCGTGGCACCTGTCTGGCGTCGAGTCGCTCTGTGAATCCCATTTCAGCGGCATTGAATCGTGCGTTCTCGATTGCTTTCGGATTCAAATCTGTCGCCACAACACGTGCTGCTCCGGCCTGCAGGCAACAGAGCGAAACAAGCCCGGAACCGGTCCCAATCTCCAGCACTGCTGACCCAGGCAGACGAGCATCATTGAAGATCTTCATACGGAGACTGTCCGTATCCGCCGGTTCCCAGAAGACAGACTCCATAATCGCCACATCACGAGGAAGTCCGTCGACAGGTTCCCAACGCACAATACCCGGAGCTTTCTCGCGGCCTTGTATTTGCGCAACAACGGGGTCGGGACGATCTGCTGCGACGGGTTCTGATGGTGACGAACTTGCGCCGCATCCTCCGAGGAAAAGGCCGAGTGGCAACAACACGAAGAACTGTCGAGAGTCGGGAATGATCAGCAGCCTCACCACCATCGGAGCTTCAATCCCGTGCAGGATACCCTATCCGTGAAGAGCTGTCGGACAGAGTATCGAGCCCGCTTATGGTTTAGTGATTCGCAGCTACGCGGCATCACGCATATTACTCGGAACATTATTCCCGCTGCCGGCAGAAGATTCCATGCTGCCAACCTCGCGCGACGTAATCTGACTCAGGAGATCTCGAATCGCGTGTTCCGCTTCCAGACGTTCTTTGTGCCAGCGATTCTGGAGTTCCACGATCTGAGTCTGCAACATGTGAATCGTTGCGGCCTGATCCTGAACAACGGAGTCGGTCGTACGAGAAGAATGCTGCTCTTCGCGAGCGGCAAACCATTGTTCCAGCTCGGCACGATCTCGACGGAACTGCTGCTGACGCTCGGCCACATCACTGGCGGCTTCTTCGACTTTATCTCGATCTGCATTAATCTGCATACGCAGACGATCAAAGAAGGCCTGAACATCTCCGCGAGCCTGCTCCAGTCGTGCGCGAGCGATCTCCGGAGAGACGCTGTCACGGACGAGATTTGTTCGTGCCTCCTCGATGACCAGCCGTTGCTCGAGGATCTCCGACTGAGTCTGATCCAATTCTGCTCGCAATCGATTCAGTCTCTGAGAGCGATCTTCGAGGCGGGCGGCCAGATCGGCCATCGCCATTTCCTGCTGGCGTACTCTGCGCTGTCGACTTTCGATATCCTGCAGAATCGCGTCCCGCTCTTCTTCACTGCGTCTCTGAAGACGCTGAATGTCTGAAAGAGCAGCCGAGCGTGAACGGTCGATGATTCGAGATTCACGAGCAATCGAGGATTCACGATCCGTCAGCAACTGACGGACGTGTTCCAGTTGACGGAAGCGAAGTCGGTGCTGTTCGAGGAATCGCAGACGCTCACTGCGGAACAATTGCTGTTCACGACGAAACTCGCGGAGTTCCGCTTCAAGGTCTTCCTTAGCGCGAGTCAGATGTTCAAACTGAAAGCGATAGCGACGCTGCAGATTGTTCTGTTCGGTCAGTAATCCCTGACGCTTCTTTTCGATCTCTTCTTTGAGCCGCTGCTGTTCTTCTTCAACCTGCTGACCAAACAATTCTCGCTGAGCCTGCAAGTCGTCCGCCTGCTGCGCGATTTCCTGAAGCTGGTGCTCATGGGCCAGTTGCCATTCGGCCTTCTGACGATTCAGTAGCACGATTTCGGCGGTCAGGTCTTCACGAGCCCGTTCGGCGAGTCGCTGTTTTTCATGCTTCAATTCGTCATCGATCTGACGGATGCGGTCAGCATAATCCTGACGTTCGCGTTCGGCCTGAATCCGCAGGCGATCGCGTTCGGCATCGAGGATCGCACGTTCCTGGCTAAGCTTCATGCGATCTTCATCAAGCTCTGCACGAACAGAGGCCTTCAGGATGACTCGCTCTTCGGCGAGAGCCCGCTGGGACGCTCGCAGCTCGGCCACCTGTCGCTGCTGCAGTTCTTCGTGCTGTCCGACCTTTTGGAGCCGCTGCTCCAGATCAGCCATTAATTCTCGCTGGTCCGCTCGATCATGCGCAACCTGAGCAGCGAAGTCCTGAGCCCGCTGCTCAAAGGCTCGGCGCTCGGCTTCAAGCTGTTGCTGATCGGCGACGATCTCAGCTCGACGCTGTTGAAGTTCCGAGAAGCGATGCTGGAGAGATTCCGCTGCGGCCGAGGCCTGAAGCAGAATTTTCAGAGCATCCGATTCACCTGAGAAGGGATTCAGCAATTCCGGTGTCGCAGGTGGCGCTGGAGTGAGAGTCTGCCCAATTCTGGCCGCGCCAACGCCGGAAGCATCTGACATCGTCAGATTCTCAGCATGGTTATCCGCCATGTTCGGGACTCCTTTCCCAAACGACCACAAAGACTCACAACAAACACAATCGCCTGGTTCGATCATCTGAACCAGGTCTTTAATTCAGGAGATCAGACGGGGATTCACCAGCTCCGTTTGCATCCTGCAAACTTCAGCACGAATGAACCCCGAACCCGATCAACACTGCCCTGCAATTATGTCAGAGCTTTATCCAGCATATTGATAAAGTGCTGCTTTGGAGGAGCACCGACAACTTTGTCAACGAGCTGCCCGTTCTTGAACAACATGACAGTCGGAATGCTTGTGATTCCAAACCCTGCAGCCGTCTGATGATTGTCGTCAGTGTTGACTTTGCCAATCTTGATTCGTCCGGCATATTCAGTGGCCAGTTGCTCCACGGTTGGCATCAGCTGGCGGCAAGGACCGCACCACGGAGCCCAGAAGTCAACCAGCACTGGTTCAGCAGATTCAAGTACTTCTGACTTGAAGTTCGCATCGGTAAACTCATGCAAATTACCAGCCATTACACCCTCTCCTCATAGATTCAATTTGTTCGCCACCAAAACATGGCCAATATCTTCGTTCCGGAGTTTCCGGATTGTCTTCCTGATGCCGTGAGAACGGTTATTGAGGTTGTGTCGACTAACGAGGCCTGGTGGGTTCAACGATTAGAGTGGAGACGCCCACTTGTACCCAGTTAACGCAAACCAACAATTTCCACTGAACACAAGCCTCTGATTGAGGACAAACCATCACATGTATCTCGGCAGAAACGCAAAACGTGCAGAACCTTCTGACACGCTCGTTTCTGCGCCAGTTGGATTATTGGACAACGTTACGACACTGTCAACGCGGTTAGCGTTCACCATGTTGGACATTCCCCGCCATTTGCCTCCACCGGACCGTGAGCCGGCGCACAGGTCAGCTTCTCAGCCCGAAGCGGCAGAATCGGCCGGAAAGCCCTCGGAAAGCTGCAGGAAACTTCGCACGAGAAGCGATCGAAACGTACCACTGCGACAGCTGTCCATGGGCAGGAAGCCTGTTTCCCGGTCAACAATCGTTCATATCTCGGTCATACACGGGATAACTGCATTTGCTCAGCAACGCAAAGGTGCTTGGCAAAGTCTGTCGTTTGAGGCAAAAAAGGTGATTTCTATAGACCACTTACAATATGCCTCCGATAGCCTCATTATGGTGAAGGTTTTCAGCATCTGATTAACGGCCAACTGCTAATGTGCCCGGTCCAATTTGACTCGGTTTTATGCCCTTTCCGAATTGCATTGCCATGTTTGGAGATTTGAAAAGTACTCGAGTCATCCTGGCCAAGGGCTTTCTATTCCTCATCGCAGGCCTGATGGCAGCCGGAATCCTGATCTTCGAGCACCCTGGGCTCCGGACCGTCCTGCTGTTGAGCACTTGTGTCTGGTGTTTTTGCAGGTTCTATTACTTCGCGTTCTACGTTATTCAGCACTATGTTGATCCGAACTATCGGTTCAGTGGCCTCGGGGCATTTGCGCGTTATCTGTGGTCGCGGAGTCGCAGCTAATGCAGACACTTTTTCCTTTCCGATCGAAAGCTATCCAAGTGACAGCACTGGGTTTCTCTCTCGCCGCGTTCACGAGTTGTCTGAGTTCATTCAGCTATCTTGTCTTGTCGATGCAGGGAAGTTTCCCGATGTCGATTGCGGCGACGTCTGAGGTAGAACCAGAGAAAGTCTGCACAGTAGAGGACGATGAAATCTCAGAAGCCAGCGGCATCGCGTTGAGTCGTCGACAAAAAGATGCCGTGTGGTTGCACAATGATTCCGGGGATTCCGCCCGACTGTTTCTGGTGGGGTTTGATGGTAAAACTCGAGCGATCGTGACACTGAATATCGAACGTCCGATCGACTGGGAAGACATGTGTTCGTTCGAGAGCGATGGCGAGAAGTGGTTGCTGATCGGAGATACTGGCGACAATGGACGGATCCGCTCCAGAACCGAACGAGCGTGTGAACTGCTGTTGATCAAAGAACCGGAGATCAAGCCACGTAGCGGAAGCCC
>CAIJTV010000229.1:0-3506 GCA_903823635.1 uncultured Planctomycetaceae bacterium | reverse complement strand
TCAGCCAACGTTCGTTTCTGCCGTCCGACTACAATTCCGGTTTCCCGGTTCGACTGGATGTTCGCGAGCCGGACACATCGTCCGTTGCACAGTCAGCCGAGCAGGCCGACGCAACAGAGAGCTCGGATGCAACTCCTCCGGTTGCCACACTCTGCATCATCAACGCCGAGGAATGCCTGCTGACGGGGCGAGTTGAGTCGGTGGATGAAGAAGCTCAGACGGCCATCATTGGAGGTGCGGTGGTCCGAATTCAGGAAGATAAAAGACTCGGCCTCAACGTGACGACAGACGCCGGTCGTCCACTTGCGAAAGACAGTCTGCTTCCTCTGCTAAAAGGTCTGAAAGGGAAGTCGGTCACTGTTCGTGGCTATAGTCATCTGTTTCGCAGAGAGCATGCTGCAACTCATTTCCAGCCCGTGGAAGCTTCGGTGGTTGCGGTCCAGATCGAATTGCCCGACAGCGAAACCGAAGTGGAAATGGATACCGCGTCCGGAAATGCGACTTCGGTCCAGTAAGTGTTTCTTCAGTAATTCTTAGATCTGCTGCAGTGTGGAAGCGTCGGAGATAGTTGATGTTGATTTCGTTAAAACCAAACAGACGTAATCTCTTCGGTCTCTTTTTACTGAGTCTGTGTCTCGGCCAGCCTTCCGCACTACAGGCCGTTCAGGAGGCAGAATCTGCAGTCGTTGCCGAGGCGACAGAGGTTCGATTCCTGAATCTGAAGTTCAGTGGCACTGCCCTGATTCGCGGTCAGTATCAACGCACCGGAAAAGAACTGCGATTACTGTTGCCAATGCCCGGCAAAGACCGTCCGGAAACCATGGAGTCGACTGCCAACAGTGGGGTGCGACTTCTGACGCTGATTCCAATGGCTGGCCAGACAGACGTGCCAGACAGCCTGATGGGACGATGGCGAGTCGTCTCCGGCGTTATGGATGGAAAAGAGACGGATCTCTTTAACGGCGACGAAATCATGTTCGACGCCTCCGCTGTCCGAATCGTCGAGAAGAAGAATGCTTCAGATTACGCAGGCACTTATCACCTGCCAGACTCCGAAACAAAGATGAGTGATGGCCAGAGCAGCGGCGAAGGCCTGCTAAAGACGCTGCGAGGAAAATTCAAGGCTGTTATTGATGAGTCATCGACTGGTGAAGTGACAGGCCTGAGTCTTCATGGCCTTCAAAAGAACAGCGCGTCAGCATGGTCGGATGAGCTGCGTGATCTGCTGGGTCAAGTGCCCGGGCTGAAGTCTCTGACATTGACCGACTTTGAGTTTTCAGACGCATCTCAGCAGTTGATGTTCCTGACAAAACTGAGCCAGCTGGAATCACTGGATCTTCGAAAGACAAACGTCGACGATGCCGCCCTCGAGCATCTGTCTCAGTTAAATTCTCTCCGAATCCTCAAGCTGGAATACAATCAGCAACTCACCGACAAAGCCCTCGAACACGTCGCCGGGCTGACTCAATTGTCGGAGCTGGATCTGGCGTTCGTGCCGGTGACAGATCACTCAATTGAATCTCTGACGCAGTTGACATCACTGACGAAATTGTATCTTTACGGCACAATGATCTCAGATGAAGGTCTTCGACGTCTGCCTGAACTGCCGGAGCTGGAAGTTCTGTATGTCGGTCGGGACGAAGGTGCGGAAATCACAGATGCTTCTCTTGAGATTCTCACCGCTCGACAAAGCCTGAAAACGCTGGGAATTCCCGGCACTCGCTTCAGCCCCGAAGGCATCCAGAAACTTCGGGACGAACTGCCCAACTGTACTCTGGTGGGAACAGAAACTGTTCAAAAGGCATCCACGGTGTCAGAACCAGCGGTTCCGATGAGCAATGGAACGGCGAACAGTACTGTCACGCTGAATGAGCATTCCGTCGAACTGAAACACGCTTTTGCCTATCGAACAACAGGTAAGGCAACGGATCCAGT
Source organism: uncultured Planctomycetaceae bacterium (assembly GCA_903823635.1). Lineage (GTDB taxonomy): Bacteria > Planctomycetota > Planctomycetia > Planctomycetales > Planctomycetaceae > SXXK01. The sequence goes on along the minus strand of CAIJTV010000229.1, from coordinate 1,571 downwards.
GACCATTCTGGTGACCTCGGAACCCGTACCACTCAGCGACCTGGAAACGGCATTATCTCGCTACGGCGACGACTTTACGTTCGCTCCGTTCATGGATCAGATTCGCATTCGTCTGCGTGATGATGGAACTGTCGAAAGCGTTCATATCGTGGTGGATGGGAAAACCGTAAATGATGCTGGACCGCACATCATCGCGGCTACAATAACCAAGGACGATGAAATTTCCGGGACGGCAGCGGCAACAGGAACGGCAAAGGGCGACGGGCTGAGTTATTCCATGAACATGCAATTTCAAACCGTGATCCACGTCCCAGCAGTCAAAGCAGAACCTGAATAACGACGGAATCGGCGGAAGGCGCGGCCCGGAATTTTTCACTCCAGGGCCGCAACTCAGCTTTGCTCAACCGCCAACGTAATCGTTCTTTGATTTTTTTTCCGCTGTCACATCGAAAATGAAGAGAATTCCAGACATCTCCAGCAAGGCCTTCCGCAGACTCATGAGTCTGTTGGCCCTGCTATGTCTGGCCGCAATCCTGCTTCCGCTCCCCATCGCTCCTGTCGCACAGATCGATCCCGGGAAAGATACGAGTCAGCCGTTCCCCTGCCAGAACCGTCCGTGCGGATGTCGCTCAGCAGAGCAATGCTGGAAGAAGTGCTGCTGCTTCACGAATTCTCAAAAGGTTGCCTGGGCGAAAATGAATGGTGTCGAATTGCCGGACTATGTTCTGGCGGCGGCAAAAAAAGAAACAGTCACCACGAAGAAGCCCTGTGCTCTGTGCTCAAAGGATGACGCCAGGAACACTGAGCAAAAGTGCGAAACGAACGTCACTTCCAGAACTGGCAAACGTCAATCTTCAGCATCTGCGGTTCCAACGTCAGATTCTTCAGCACCTGTGTCTCGCGTGCATTCGGCCCGGTCCAGAACATCGAAGTGGGTCCATTCGGTTTACTCGGCCGAGTGTCAGGGACAGCCGGCTTTCTCGCTGTGCTTTCCGGCGTCGATCATTCCGGCTCACGTCATGCCTGTCACAATCTCCGTCGAAATGACTGAGTTCGTGCACTCTGTTTCAGAGCGATTGCATCTGACATCGATGCGACCTCCGCTCCCTCCTCCAAAGCTTGTCTGAGCCTACTGGCCGCGTTGCGTCGCCATAGTGGTGTCGTCCGTTGCCCCAGTCTGCATTTGTACGCGTTTCCGATCGTTTCATTTCTTTGGACACCCACCGACCCTGGTGCCTGGCCAAAGAACTCAGATCTCATCAACGCCGCAGACTGAATCGACACCCCGCTTTTGTCGCTTAGATTCATATTCGCTCCGGAGTTTTGCTGTCATGATCACTCGTTCCCGCATTCAATCACGCGGTTTTACGCTGATTGAGTTACTCGTTGTCATTGCCATTATCGCCATTCTTATCGCGCTGCTGCTTCCGGCTGTTCAACAGGCCCGCGAGGCGGCTCGCCGAACTCAATGTAAAAACAATCTGAAACAGTTCGGCCTCGCGCTGCACAACTACGAAGGCACGTTTGGTGTCTTCCCGATGACAAATGCTCAGAACTATCTCCCGAACACT
>CAIJTV010000228.1:0-5636 GCA_903823635.1 uncultured Planctomycetaceae bacterium | reverse complement strand
ACCTCACGTTTGAGGCCCGCTGGGGGCTTGCAATCCAGAGGAGAATGAAATGAGCACACTATCCCCGGCTATGATCAACCGGCTCAATAACATGAGCGACCTCGAGATTGACCGTCTCGTGAGTTCCATGGAACGTGAGAACGAAGGTGGCGGAAACCACGCCATTCCCAAGCGAGACATCGGTACGGCAACCAGTGCCATCAGCAAGGCCGTTGGCGTTGAGGCCTTTGCACCGCAAGCTGGCAACAAGCAGGTGAATCACTCCTACTGGAGCGACCCGTACCGGCCGGCGTCCGATCTGTCGGCTGAACGTTACCAGTCGATGCTGACAAAAAGCCTCGAAGACGTAGGCTACAAGCGGACCAACCACTGGAACAGCTTCGGCGCTCTGCTGAAAGACGGTTGGTTCAACTTCAAAAACAACGACTTCCGTGTCAAGCACCGGGAGTCATTCGAACGCTGCGACGCGGACTTTTTCAAGGCTCGTGGTCTTGCAGGAACGTCTGGCGAGCAGGGTGGCTTCCTGATGCTGCCTGAATTGGCTCTATCCATCGAGTCGCTGTTCATTCAGAACGACATCGCCAGTCGCCTGGACACGATGACGATCAGCGGCCGAATGTTTAAGTGGGCGAGGAGCAAGGACACGAACCGTGCCGATGGCTATCGCCACGGTGGTATCACCAGTTACTGGGTGGATGAAGGTGGCGCGATCACCGAAAGCCAACCCGACTTTGCCTTCACAAAGCTGGAGATGAAGAAACTGGTCATTCTCGTTTACATGTCGAACGAGATCATGAACGAGAATCCTGCAGCCATCGAACAGTACGTTCGCAATGCTGTGAAGGAAGAATTGTCGTTCGCTGTGGCCCGTGCCGTGTTCTGGGGTGTGGGCAACAAGGAGCCTCTCGGCTTCGCAAACTCAGGTGCTGTGATTTCTGTGGCGAAAGAAGCGAGCCAGACCACGGCATCCATCATCGCGACAAATCTGCTCAAGATGGAAAGCCGCATGCTGGAACGACCGGGTTCCAACTTCACATGGCTGGCTCACTCCAGCACCAAGCCTGAAATTGGTGCCCTGTCCATTGGAAACTTTCCGGTCTCCATCAACATCGGCGGCATGAGCCAGCCTCCGGCCCAGATGCTGCGTGGAATGTCTCTGGTCACTTCAGAATTCTGCAAAATGCTCGGTGAATCCGGCGACATCTTCCTGGCAGACCTGAAGATGTACAAGGCGATCACTCAGTCACTGGTCCGCGAAGACGTCTCAATGCACGTCGAGTTCCTGACTGACAAGAGTGCTCTGCGCTTCATCATCTCGTTCGATGGAGCACCGCTCTACAACACGCCGGTTACGCCATTCCAGGCGGGCTCAACGACCGTGAACACCGTGTCGAGCTTCATTCAACTAGCGACCCGACCGTAATTGCTCTGGATGAGACATCATCCCCGTGATGGCCCGGACAGTGGAGGCTTGCCAAAGCTGTCCGGGTTAATTTGCGAATTCAACTCATGTCAGTTTTTGGAGAATCAATATGAATCTGTTCTCGGAACAGGGCCAGTTTCTGGTAGGTGTCTTCGGTACCGATGGTAACGCAGCCACCGTCCAGGGCGCTCGCATCCTGGCCATCGATTATGATGAAGTCATGGTCTGCGTTCACCTTCGCCCCGGGGCGGGTGCAACCTCTGCTCAGGTTGCGACCATCACCGTGGAAGAGTCTACGCTTGCGTCCGCCGGAACCACCAGGACTCTCACCCAGGAGCAGTCCATTCTGATGAATGGTGCCACCGCGCTGACAGCTGGAACAGGCCTGGGCGTACGCACCAAGAACGACCCACCAGCTTCAACCTACGTTACGCTCGCTGCGGATGGCTTGAAGGAGCAGTTGGTCTCACTGCCGATCAGAGTCCGACGCATGTCATCGGGCTTCAAATACCTGTCGGCAAAGGTCACTGGCCTCACTGCCGCTCGTATCGTGGCCATCTATTACGTCTGTAACGGAGCCCGTTACGGTGCTGATCAGGTCAGCAACGCGTACGCATAATTGCCCCGAGCGTTCGCGACGGATCATGGGCCTGGGGAAATGTTCCCCAGGCCATTTCCAAATCAGACATCCGGGAGATGAATTGTGGCAAAGCTCAAAGAAGCTGGGCAATCAGAAGCCAGCAACTATGTGGATCTAATTTTGGCGATTATCGCCGGAAATCTCGCAGGCAGCCTTGCGGTAAATGGCGTGATGGCGGGTGCTCATGACAACTTGATCGGTCTGCAGTCCCACAGAATTAAAGCCGCTCTTGTGCGAACTGGAGTATGGGCCGAGGTAAATCCGGAGCTCATCGACGAGCCGATCACGGAGAAAGCATTCGGCCTTATGTTCGAGATAGAAAAGAAGATTCGTGAGGCGGATCTTGCTGAATTGCAGCGGGCCGCAGACTTCGCCGCCGCTGAGGCTGCCAAGCCAAAACCTCAGGCGGCTCCGCCAGCTGGCTGATTCGGGCCGAGTCTCCCTGTTTCTCCTGACGCCTTTCGTGCCGACTCAGTCAGTCCGAAAGGCGTTTTTCAGTTGAGCCAACCACTATGCTGACCACCATTCAGACTGTCAAAGATGAGTTGGGCATCAAGGCTGAAAACAGAGATTACGATGCCTTGATCGCTCGGAACCTGAAAAGCACCTGCGCTCGTGTCAGACAACAGACAAACCGGTGGATTCACTGGGCTGCTGACAACTTCAACGTGGCCGCAAATGGAACCACAGTGACCTGTCGTTGTCTCCAGCATGGCATCGTCAACGGAACAAGCATCAAGGTCGTCGCCTCGACGACAACAACCAGTTTGGACGGCCAGTATGGCGTCACACGCGTCGATGGCGATACGCTGGCATTCACCATTACCAGTCCCGTTTCTGGCGGCTCTCGTGACGCATGGAACCTGGCTGGAGTCACCGCCTCGGCCGTGATTCATCCTCAACATACGATCGAGTGCCGGCCGACCACGATCAGGGATCTATGGGTTCCACAACGGGCTCTGCCGTGGCAAAGCGTTACCGAGATCGCTTATTGGGATGGGGACAACTTCGTCCCTCTGGATGCCGACGAGTGGTACACACAATTCGACCAGGAACCCGCCCTCGCCGGACGACTCGTGTCGGTTGACTCGTGGTATATCCCGATGGAGGTTCACCGGGGAAGAATCGGACTCACCGGACGATCGACTGCAAGGCCATACCGCATCAAGTATTGGGCGGGCGCTCCCGAGTGCCCCGGTGATATTCTTCTTGCAACTCTCAGCTTGATGGGAGACCTGGTCGAACTGACAGGGGGCGGCAAGGATCGGCAGTCTGAGTCCCATGAAGGCAGTTCAGTCACCAGAATGTCGGGGGATGAGCGAAGAGAACATCTCCTGAGTCCAACCGCCATTCTCGCCAACTGGAGGGCTCGCTGATGGTCCATCCCGGAATTCGATTCGGGCAGTTCAGGCAGCCGCACCTGATAAAACGGAATCGACAGAAGGTCGAACTCCTGGACAGGGCTGGCGAGGTACTCTGCAGTATTGAAGACGCATGGACAGACGGAACGGCTCGTTCCGACGCCACAGGAGGAACTCAGACTCACAACCTGCAGCTGACGTGGAAATGCTCGACAGCCAATATCCCCGATCACATCGTCCCCGAATCAGGACACCGCATTCGTGAGGAAGATGGCACAATCTGGATGGTCCAGTCCGTGAGCTTGAGATCATCTGACCTAACGTGGTGGATGCCAGCGGAGCACATGAGAAACAATTCGCTGAATCAAAAACGTCAATTCTGAGGTGGTCATGTCGGATAGTATCGAAGAAGAACTAATGCGGTTGACCGCTGCTGCTATCTGGGCACAACGGGGCAGCCTGATCTCCTGCGTTGTGCTTCAGATGCTGCCGGATTACGACCCAGGTGTCGGAGATTTGGCCCATGGAACTCCGGGATACCCATTCTGGACAGTTTGCAGCTCCGCCACCCCTCAGAATCGCCCCAACGAAAGTTTTGGAACACTCGCCAGAAGGGTTCACACCGTGACAGCTGTGCTGGCGGCAGACAGACTCGTCGTTGAACAGCAAGCAAATATGTGGGCCTACAAGGCCCATCACCAGAAAGTCTTTCGGGCGCTCAACAAACAGCGTTTCGTGGGCAACTTCGTGTCGGATCCGAATAGCTGCCTGCACTATGGAATCGTACAGCCCCGCAGCGTTGTCGAAGCCACCGCATGGTACCGCCAGCAGAAATACGTGGCCGCACTCGACATCGTCTTCACCACAGATGAAAGCCCGACGCCATGACCATTGCCACTTCTGACACCATCGTAGTGCAGGATTTCGCCGCCCTGCAAAAATTGGTCACCGCCATGGTTCAGCCCGTGCTGGCCGCGAAGCTCGAGGTCGAAGAGTGGCACCCCATCATGCTGGCAATGGAGGACGCGCACCAGTCCTACTTTGACAACAATGCCGGACCGGACGGGGAACAATGGCCCAAGCTGTCTCCTGTGACCGTCGCTCTCAAGGGGCACGGTACAATCCTCGTGGATGAGGGAAGCCTCAAAGAATCGCTCACGGATGCGTTTGCTCCGGATGCGATCCGGGAGAAAACTCTGGATGAAATCGTATTCGGAACGTCCAGAATCAATGCCTCGATACATCAGGAGGGAGAAGGACGGATCCCCGGACGGTCGCATACCGGATTCAACGAACAACTGATTTCCGAATGTGCCGATCTTGTTGCTGACGCTTTCATCAGTAAGATGATGAACGTCAAACCGTAGCTGTTATTCAATACAAGGGACGCAAGGCGATGGCAACTCGAATCCGCACCAGTAACGAGATTCTGAATGGACGCTACATGGTCTGTGCCATGGAGCAAATCGATGCAGGACGCTCGGCGGACAAAGTGAAACGATCCTATGCCATCGTCAAGGCGGAAGACCTGTCGGTCCATGGTCGCTACCCGAACAAGGACGCCCTGACAGGTGCGCTGCTGGAATTGGAAGACTCATTCCGCGTTGAAGCACTGGCGGAAATCAAGGCGGCCCGTGCTGCTCAGGAAGCGGAAGTCTCCGCCATCGATTCGGAATCCTGATCGAACGTTTTTAGGTTACGACCGGTTTCCATGGCTTTGCAGCTGACGGAGTTCTCTTATGGCTGATACGTGCGGTAGTGATACGATCTTCTCGAGAATCGCGATCGATGGAACAAGCCCGACAAACGTGATCGGGGACTTCACTGCCGCAGATCCGGCGTTTCAGCTGGACGGGGATTCTGATCTGTCGTTCCACGAAGAACAGATCAACCCGGAAACTCTCAACGGGCGAATCGTTGCGGACTCCGAATTGAGTGTGCCCGGGAACGTCAACTGGGACGGCGGTTTCGGTGTACTCCTCTCGCCGGACGTGATTTTTCACTTCATGCCCTACATTCTTGGTGGAGCGTGGACCTCGCTGACGTCAAGCCCCACCGATGCGGCTCCGCCCGATATCAATCTGCTGCTCCACAAAGATGCGTACCTGTATCCGTATTCCCTGGGGAAGATTGACGAAGCTGTCATCAGTGGCGAACAGGGCAAGCCTGTCCGACTGCGGTTGAAGTTCCTCGGCAAAACAAGACTTACGTT
>CAIJTV010000227.1:0-5645 GCA_903823635.1 uncultured Planctomycetaceae bacterium | reverse complement strand
GCTTTCGATGCGACAGCTCCTGTCGGATTGGCGGGACTATTGAAGAGAATGATTTTTGTCCGAGGCGTAATCGCCTTGCGAACATCTTCGATTCTAATCCGGAAATCAGGGTACGTAGAAACCTCAACGACGGTACCGCCAGCCAGAGTGGTCAGGTGCCGATACATCACAAACCACGGGTCAAAAATGATTACTTCGTCACCGGGATTAATCAGCGTACACAACGCCAGCATCAAAGCGCCGCTGGTGCCCGAGGTTACGAAGATCTTCCGATCAGGATGATGGTAACGGTCATCAACATCCTTTTGCAGTACGCTGAGTAAGGGAGCAATCCCCTGCGTCTGACTGTATGCATTTTTCCCATCCTGCACTGCCTTACACAAAGCATCCTTGATTGGCTGCGGCGTATCAAAATGGGGCTGGCCAATGCTGAGATTGATGGGTCGCTTCATCGTTGCAGCGAGATCAAACACCTTTCGAATTCCTGATGCATCAATTCGATGCATCCGATCTGCAATCCACGTTTCGCTCACGAGTTCTCTTCCTCAGTTCTACTGACAACAACTCACGTTTCCCGGAGGACAGTGAATGGAACACTCATCTTCCGACAATACCACTTCAAACGATTTTCGACGCCCAGAGGCATCTTGACGACTCGACAAGGTTCCTACAACACCCCTGAATAGTCACGCGCACCTCGGACTCGAGACAAATCTGCGAAGTCAACGAGCAATCTCAATCGGCCCCTTCCCTCTGATTCCCGAAGTCAAAAGACGATGAAAACTCTTTTGAGAGGTATCTGAGGTGGATGACTGGCATCTGGTTTGCTGCTGACACAAGATATTGATGGCCTTATCTTTCCCTACCTTGCTGGAGTTTTTTATGGCACAAGTCCCTAGCTCAGGCGATGACAGCCTTCGCCTGAGGAGTCTGTTCCCCACATTGATGTCTTGTCTGATGGTCGTGTTTTCTGGCTGTGAAGAGGTCAAGAAAGCAGTCAACGACGCAAAATCCGAGGTTTCTGGCTCGGCAAGCAGTTCCACACCGCCGACCACTCCCGCCAATGCCACTCCGCAGACCATGTCGCCGGTCGCCGGTTCACCAGCCACCGCTGTCGCCCCAAACCCAGCCGAAATCATTGCAAGATTTCAAAAGCTTCCTTCCTACGACATTACAGACGCCGATTTAACGCAGCTCTGTGTTACTCCTGAAGTAGGGCCGAGCATCCTGAAGATCGACCTGACGGGCAACAGAAATGTCACCAACGCCGGCTTGGCTCAGCTTGCCGCGTTAACACATCTCACGTCATTGACGCTTACAAGTACCGATTTGATGCCTGATGCTCTTTCAGCGATTGGCAGTATTCAATCTTTGAACGAAGTCCTGCTGCCCTCCACAAAAACAGATGACGCGGTCGTTGCAAAACTCACAGCAATCCCGCATCTCCAAACGCTGGATCTCAGCGGTACGATGATTACACCAGCAGTAGGGGCCAGCCTGAGTCAAATGCTGGAGTTGTCTAATCTGAACGTGGGGTCGACAGCCGCAAATGATCAGTTGGTCACAATGCTGCATGACTTACCGCTGCGTGAACTTCGGCTGCCGCGAACTCAGATCACAGGATCCTCCGTTCCTGAGTTGCTGAAGATCAAGACGCTGGAATATCTCAGTGTTGACTTCAATAACATCCCTGGGATCGCGTGGAAAGGGGCATCGCGAGCCAACCTCAAGACGCTGACCGTTGGCGAAACCCCTTTTGGCCTCGAAGGCTTTCAGGCCATCAAAGGGATGGATTCACTGGAGCACCTGAACGTATACGGTGCCGGTCTCGTCGAACACAAAGCGGCTGATGTTTTCGGTTCATTTCCAAAACTACGTATCCTGAATGCCGGATCCAACGCGGTGACCGATGCAGGAATGGTGGAATTCTTTAAAGGACTAAAAAACCTTGAAGAACTACATCTGGGAAGCAACCGAGCCATTTCTGACCAGGGACTCGCAGCACTCGTCGGTCTGAAGAAACTTCGACTGCTGGATGTCAGCAACACAAACTGCGGGCAGGCAGGAGCGTTGGCGCTCAAAGAAAAACTGCCTGATTGCAAAATCAGAACCAGCACGGGCGAATACTGATCAATCGCAATTCATGCAGAAATGAACAAGGAGAACAGGGTACCGAAGGGTGCCCTGTTTTTTTATTGCGGCTGCAATGTGACCAACGGCCATTCAGACACAGTGCCTTGCGTGTTCGCAAGACCGGTATTCACGTCAGCAGCGCCAGATTGTCGCGATGAATGACTTCTCCATACGGAACATGCCCCAGAGCCGCCGCGATCTGATCAGAGCGACGGCCCTGAATACGACGAATCTCATCTGAAGAATAATTCGCCAGCCCTCGAGCAATGTCGGTACCGTCTTTTGCTCGCAGCCCGACCAATGATCCGGATTCAAACTCGCCCTGAACATCGGTAATGCCGACAGCCAGCAATGATCGTCCAGATTCTCGAACCGCCTTCGTCGCGCCTTCATCAAGAACCAGCATGCCGGCTGGAGGTGCCCCAAATCCAATCCAGCGTTTCCACGACGGAACGGCTTCGCCCTTTGCCAGGAACAGTGTGCCTGTGGAGACGCCATTCCGAATATCGTCGAGTACAGTATCACTTCGCCCACTGGCAAGAATGACGGTTTCACCCATTCCGGTCGCTGCCAGAATTGCTTTCAACTTCGAGCCCATGCCGCCACGACCGCGAGTACTCTGCTCGGCCGCAACCAGCTTCAGCAATGACTCATCAGGCTTCTCAACCAGCGGCACAACTTTGCTGGCAGGATTCGAAGGCGGACCATCGTAAAGCCCGGCAATTCCCGACAAGATGACCAGCAGCGGTTCCGGCAGCAACGTGGCCAGCATCGACGCCAGCTGATCATTGTCGCCTACAGCAATCTCTTTGATGCTGACGGTATCGTTTTCGTTGACGATCGGAATAACGTTGAAATCAAACAGCGTGCGAATCGTATTGCGAACGTTCAGATATCGCTGTCGATTGCGAAAATCATTCCCCGTCAACAACAATTGAGCCGTCCGGTGCCCGCTGCGCAGCATGGCATCGTCCCACGTCCTCATTAAAGATGGCTGACCGATCGCCGCCGCAGCCTGAAGCTCTGGCAGCGAATCAGGACGTCGATTGAGTCCCAAAATCCCAATTCCCGCACCGACAGCCCCACTGGAGACCAGGACAACTCGCCGGCCAGTTTCCTGAATGCGATGAATCTGATCCGCGATACACTGAATACGGACCAGATCAAGCCGATCATTCTCTGTCGTCAGCACGTTCGTGCCGATCTTAACGATGACGGTCTTGCAGGCCTGAAAAATTTCCTGTCGCACAAGGTCTTGCATGGGTCACTTGATGGTGGGCTAAAGTCCTGCACACGCTTTAAAGTCGCGGGCGATCATGCCAACTACGGCACTTACACCGCACAATACTCGTCGCATGGTAAACGCCCGGCAGCTTTCGTGTCACGATCGGAAATCATAACGAGAATGGTGTCGAAACCCGTGAATTCTATGACAGCTCCCGAATGATTCGCTCGATGCTCTCCAACTGAGCTTCCTGCTCCGCCTTCGTGGCTCGAATACCGTCCACGACGTCCGCCGGAGCTTTCGCCATAAAGCCCTCGTTCTGAAGCTTTTTGTCCGCACTGGAGATGAAGCCTCGCAGTTTTTCGGCTTCCTTTTCCTTGTTCTTTCGAACAGCGTCACGATCGATCGAATCTCCAACCGGGATATAGCCGTCGGCATCAGGCAACGAAAAACTGACGGAACCTTCCGGAGCAGTCACATCCAGCCCGGCCGCTTCCAGCATTGTCTTCGAGAGAAAATCAAACTGCCCCGCTACGGCCTTCAATTGCTCGGCCACATCCGGCGCGCATCGCATGAAGAGTTTCAGCGGAGCTCCCGGTGATATCCCGTAGACCGATCGCACGTTGCGAACCGCAATAATCGTTTCCTGTAGTCGCTCGAAACGCTTCTCAAGAGACGCATCGATAGCATTGAGTGGCATCTCGGGCCACTTGGCGACCATAACGCTTTCCGAGGCAGGCACGGACTCACCAAATACACTGTCACCGCTGGGAATCCCCGTCGGTCGCAGCGGCGCGAACTGAGCAAACAAATGCCACAGTTCTTCGGTGATGAATGGAGCAAACGGATGCAACAGCCGTAGCAACGTGTCTACCACAACTACCAAACATCGCTGAGCGACCGGACGAGCAGCCTCGTTGCGGAAGCGTGGCTTCAGCATTTCAAGATACCAGTCGCAGAATTCATTCCAGGTGAACTCGCGAACGGCTCGAGTCGCCTGATCGAACTGATAGCGATCCAGCATCGTCGTGACTTCGCGAACCGTCGTAGCCAGCCGACTGAGCACCCAGCGGTCCTCAACCTGCAGTTCCGATTCATTTACTGGGCCAGCTGTGTAGCCTTCCAGATTCATGAAGGCAAAACGACAGGCATTCCACAACTTGTTGCAGAAGTTGCGACCGTATTCAAAGCGTTCACTGACGATTCTAGCGACCGGCGATCCTTCATCCGGTGTAAACCACGGACTTGGAAACTGAAACGACTTCTTGCACTTCGCGCACTTCAGGGACGGAGTTGCTCCGCCCATCGGCCGCATTTCCTGATGCTCTTTGGTCTGCGGCGTAATGGCCTGACAATGAGGACATTCATAACCAACCGGCAACCGTACGTCCTGAGTTTCCCCGGCCAGCGATGAGATCGTAAACCGGATCGCGTCAGTGCCGTACTTCTCAATCAGTTCCAGCGGGTCAACGCCGTTGCCTTTGGACTTGGACATGGTCTGGCCAAGACCATCCAGAATTTTCGGATGGATATAGACGTGCTTAAATGGCACGTCGCCCATGTTGTACAGCCCAGTGAGCACCATTCTGGCAACCCACAACGTGATGATGTCACGGGAAGTGACGAGCACGGACCCGGGGTAGAAGAAGTTGAGAACTTCGTTTGTCCCTGCGGGAGTTTGAGATTTCAAATTTGAAATTTCAGATGCCGCGCCAGCAGCCTGCAAAATTGGAGGATTGTGTTCCCGATCCGGCCAACCCAGCGTGGCGTGAGGCCAAAGTGCGGAACTAAACCATGTGTCGAGAACGTCGGGGTCTTGCGCGAAGCCCTCGGCTTCCAGTTTCTTCTCTAACTCCTCACAACCGTCGGCGACGCAGATAAGCATCAGTTTCTCACCGGGCTCCAGTCCGTCAGCAATCACTGCGGCCATCTGATCAGCGTGCTGTGGAATCGGTCGGAAAATGTCGCCTGCAAAGACATCTGCCCCGCTCGAAACCTGAGAATAGTAGTCAGCAAGGTCACCGGGATTCTTTGCATCAATCTTTCGGCTCCAAATCGGAATCCGATGCCCCCACCACAACTGCCGGCTGATACACCAGTCGCGTTTCTCACCGAGCCAGTCGAGATATGTCTTGGCATAACGCTGCGGGAAGAAGCGAACTCGGCCATCTTCAACGGCGTCAATCGCGTTCTGCGCAAGGGTGTCCATCTTCACAAACCACTGGTCACTCAAGAACGGTTCAACCGGCGTCTTGCTGCGGTCGCTGTACTTCATCGGGATGATGCG
>CAIJTV010000226.1:0-1966 GCA_903823635.1 uncultured Planctomycetaceae bacterium | reverse complement strand
TCTATGCTTATCTCGGAGAACCAGTCGAGGACGCGGAACATTTTGGCCGGGTGCTATCCGGTCGCAAATTGACGCAATGCATCGAATGCCACACTACCAGCGGCCGAGTTGAGAACGGAGCTATTCGGGAACTGATTCCTCATGTCGGTTGCGAGAGCTGCCACGGAGCGGCCAGTCACCACGTGGAGATCAGAACAGCAGGCGAGGAAGATGCTGACTTCTCTGCAGCAAAAAGCTGGCCTGATGCCATGTCCGAACTTCGAACCTGCGGTCGATGTCATCGATTGCCCGAATCGATTAAGAAGTCCGAACTTGTGCGAGAATCCAAAATCCTGCCTCGATTTCAGCCAGCCGGGCTCATGCAAAGTCCGTGCTTCCAGAAATCTGACGGAGCCATGCGTTGCACCACCTGTCACGATCCGCATGAAAAGGTGTCCAAAGACACAACGCGTTACGAGCGGCTATGCATGGATTGCCATCAGACTCAGACCGTGGCGGCGTGTCCAAAGAGTTCAAACAACTGCATTGAATGCCATATGCCGCCCATCAGCCTGGAAGGAGTCGCCTCCTTCCACGATCACTGGATTCGCATTCGGAACGAGAAAGATCCGTCAGTCCTGCAGCCAGAGATGGATTCAGAGAACTGACGGAAACTACTGGGCCTGCTTGAGCAGTTCCGCAACTCGTCGATGCAACTCCCGGGCTTCCTCGCGTTTCCCTGCCGACGCGGCCGCTCGAGCTAACGCACCGAGATAACGGACGGTCTGTTGGTGTGGGTCATAAAGTTCCCGGAGCCGCTCATAAGCTTCCTGCGGCTTCCGCTCATACAACAGCAGATCCGCCTCGAGAATCCTGCAGTCGAGATTCAAGGGTTCAATCTGTGAAGCTGTCTTCAGATGCTGTTTAGCAGCCTCGAAGTCTCCCTGGTCTCTAGCCGCCAATGCCAGAATTCGCAATGCCGCAACTTCTCGTGGATTAATCCGAAGACACCATCGAGCCTGCTCATCCGCCATTGCTGGCTGCCCGGTCTTGTTGTAAGCGTAAGCCAGATTCAGGTGAGCTTCATAGAAATCAGGCTCCAGACGAATCGCCTGCTGCAGCGGCTCAATCATTTTCTCCGGATGCAGCATCTCATCATGAATCTCCGCCAGCAGCAGAAATGTCTGTGCTCTGTCCGGTGCAATACTGGCGGCTTTGTCAGCAAAGGGGAGTGCCGCCTCGGGCTTCTGATTCTGAAAATACAATTCCGCCAGCGACAATTGCGGGCCAAGACTGCCGGGACTTTTTTTCGTCAACTCCAGCAAGGCTGTTTCTGCTTCTGAAGTCTTGTTGTGAAGTATGCAGAGCACAGCAATCTGCTGGACCGCATTCGATCGTTGCGGGTCCGAAACCGGAATCTGTTGCAGGTACTCAATGGCTTCATCAGGACTGGAGTCCTGCAGAAGTTTCGCCAGTCGCAACTTTGCAGCCGTCGAGTCCGGATGGCGTTGGATCTCTGATCGGAATGCGGAAACCGCAGCGGCCTCATCTCCACGCTTCAAAGCCGACGAAGCCTGCTGCATAAAATCGGGAGCCAGGTACTTTTGTCGAACGTAGAACAGCACGGCAACCAACGTTCCTAAGTGCAGCGCCGCATCAAACGCACGCTGAATTTCTATGTCGTTGAAGTCGTTCCAGCCAAAGAGCCAAGGGGCAAGGATGAGGTGCCCGCTTGACGAAATTGGCAAGAACTCGGTAAGCCCCTGCACCAGCCCCAACACGATTGCGTGGAAAATTGACACCCCTCATGCTTACACCAGATTGATGAGTGCTTGGGGTTATCGTTGCATATCTGCAACAAGGAGCCACTCGCCATGGAACTTGAAATTGAACTCACCGAGAACCTGATTGCGCCAAGCCTTACCACCCAGCCAAACGGCCGCATAAGGCTCACGTTTCACTGGAGGGACGAAATACGACGTGTCCT
>CAIJTV010000225.1:0-1645 GCA_903823635.1 uncultured Planctomycetaceae bacterium | reverse complement strand
GGTTAATGCTCGCACTGTTGAGCAGGTTCTGTTTATGCCGGAGAAGTTTCAGCGAAGATTCCGCCAATCGACAGGAACCTTCGCATCTGTCCTCACCGGGACTGCAGACACAAAGGACGATTCGACCGAGGCAGAAGACTACGCGGAGAAGGTTCGCGACCAGAATCACTACGCCGACGTTGACTGCGAGTTTAGATTGCCAGGCTGGCACATTGAATACAAGATCGGTGATCTGATTACCAAAGTGGCAGGGCGTGAAATCAGTTGCGACGGCGCACCGGATACGGCACCAGTCAGGCGGTACGTGCAAGTGGTTGAGCGGCGGTTTGAAATGTCTCGAACTGGCGGACCATCGACAGTGCTGATTGTGGATCGCGGAGTTGTGCCGGTATGACACGCCGTGAGTTTCGCATCATTGCAGGGCCATCGACCGGATCACCGGAGACCTCTGCGACATCGCGACGAACGCCATCGCGTAGGCAGTTCAAGACACTCCACTGCGGAACCTACCGTAAGCATGGCCCCCGCATTCAAGCCGTCACAATCAAGTGCATCGACAAAGCAGACGGCACAACAGTCTGGGAGTATGGTCCGGGATCACTCTGGCGTCATCATTACGGCTTGGACGCAATCTCTGGAGTTGTGCCGAATCTCTCTGCGACTCTCAACAAATACGCCATCGCGGCCGGGGCATATCCCACCTACGCAGCGTGCGGAAACCGCAACACGGCAACGCTCGAGGCCAACGTCTGCGAGCCTTTGGAAGTTGTCAAGCTGGATTCATTGGACGGGACAACGATTGAGTCAGCAACGCTTACTGGGATGTTCTGCGATACGATCACCGGCACATCCGTCGGGCTTGCATCCGGCCTGACAATGATTAACGCAGCCGCGCTATCGGGCGGTGATTACGTCATCGTTGGCGAGCGAATCCCGTTCATTGAGTTTCTGTCGTTTACCAGCAACGGGGCAACGAAGACCTACATTCTGCACGCTCACGGTCATCAGGATGGCAATGTCTACGTGAAGACCAGAACGAGCAACGAAACAATCACCATACCGTACGACTCGACAGCAGCGGCGGTTGAAACGCTTTTTGAAGCCACGACAGATTGCGTATCGGCAACGGCTACTGGCGGACCGTGGCCATTGGTTCCAATCGAGATTGAGGTCGAATGGTCTGGGGCTGGCGGTGATGTATCTGGAATTTCAGCGACAGCAACGTACTCCGTAGAAGGTGGTGCAGTCGATTGGCAATTTGCAACCGGCAACATCAGCGCGGGAATCGATTATTTAGAGGTCACCTTCAACACCATCACTGTGGGGGCTTCGTTCGATTTCTTTTTTGATGGTATTGGAAACACATTTTCATACACCTCAACAACAGAAGACGTCGCGGCGTTTTTAACAGCACTTGCTGCCGCGATGGAAGCATTTGCAATCGCAGAAGGGGCCGATGGCGTATGGGAATCAGTCGTTTCAGGACTTCCTGACACAATAGTCGTTTCCGGAAATACAATTACCATTTTGTATTCGACGGCAATTGGAATTGATCCGCTTACAGTGACACTTGTAGACGGCGGTGAAACGACGTTTGACACTCGTCAAGCGGGATCGTGCGCGGCTGTCTACGACACAGCAACCG
>CAIJTV010000224.1:0-3686 GCA_903823635.1 uncultured Planctomycetaceae bacterium | reverse complement strand
CTGAAAGGCGAGACCGGCGGCAGTTTGACTTTGATCGGTAACGACGGCAAAGAGATCACCGTTGTGCGAGCGAACATTGAGGAACTTGCGGGTTCGCAGAGATCTCTGATGCCGGAAGGTCTGGAGAAGGATCTTTCAGCGGTCGACATTGCGAATGTGATCGCGTTTGTGCAGTCAACGGGCACACCGTGGAAGCGGTTTGACGGGAATGCTCCGAAGTTTGTCGCGGCCAATACTGACGGCACGGTGACTTTGCCGGCGTCGTCGGCGGAGATCTACGGACCGAGTCTCATCTTCGAAGAGAAGTACGGCAATCTTGGCTATTGGATGTCTGCGGATGACTATGCAAGATGGACGTTTGAAGTGCCGAAGTCCGGACACTGGACGGTTGAATTCGACTTTGCGTGCGACGACAGCAACGCGGGAAGTCTGATCAAGTTCTCCACTGGGAATCGCATGTTGACAGCTCGGGTGCCCGGCAGCGGAACGTGGGACAACTATCAGACCTGGCAAGCCGGAACCATCGACTTGCATCGAGGCCGCGGGCAGTTGATTATCACAGCTCCGGAGAAACCCCCGTTTGCGCTGATTGATCTGCGGGCAGTGAGATTGATACCGCCGAAGTGAGCTGTGGAAAACGTCGGAATGAGTAAGCAGAGAGGAGTCAGGATTGAAGAGTGGTGAGAATCCATATGATGTGTCCCAGGTTCGCGTCGACGATGAGCAGCCAGAGTCGGAACAGAATCCCTATGCGGCCCCGGAGTCGCTGAACACTCCGGAGATTCGCAACGAGCCCGCCACGGGCATTGCGAAGATCCGTGTTGTTCCGATGCTGGCGTTTGTTGTTGTTGGACTGTTACTCGGGCAGTACTTTATTTCGCCGCAGATATTGCCTCGTTCAGTTCATGTTCTGCAGCAGTTTCGAGGAGCAGCGATTGGTGCTCTGCTGGGCGTCCTGATGTACGCGATGATCGAACACTTTTATCCTCGTGAAGGCTGATGGAATCTGTCACGAATCAGCAAGTAATTTAAGGGCTTCATTCGAGGCTCTTGAAATGTCCCTGTTCAGCACGGCAATCCGCTTATGAATTGTGGAATCATTGCTGGCTTCGTCCATCAAAGTCTTCACATGAAGCGACGCGTTCGAAATGTTGCGAAAGGTCTGTTCGACGCTGCATTGCTGTTCATCCTGCGGCAGGGATCGTTCAAGTGGATCTCCGTCTATCGAATGGGCTTCTTCGCCAGACGGTTTAAGCCTTGATGCGATAAAATCGGCGAGTGATTCAGCGAAGTGTCGTTCTTCTGAACTCCAGTCACGTACAGGGCCGACATGCTCGTGGCAGACGACACCCGTAAGACGTCCCTCATGAAAAATACCTGCATCCAGAATAGACGTAATTCCGAGGGGTTCGCAGTAGCCAGCATAGAGTTCCACGGTCCATGGCAATGCTTCCACGATTTCAACCTGCAACGATCGTCGACGCTGAAGTGACTCCACGTAAGAAGAGATCTTGCTCACGTCGAGAACGATACCGGCCGAGTGCGTTCCCCTGGACATTTGATAAACATTGACACACTTCAGCACAGTGTCGTTGTCTTCAAGGAACCAGATTCCGACTCGCTCCACTTTCAGAACAGCAGCAGCAAGCTGACAAACAAATGGGTAGATTGAAGCTAATGATGTCGCTGCGGGCAAATGCGCCAGCGTCATCCTGGCAATTTCCGTTGGTAGACTCGGAGGAGGTACCAGTCTTCCGACAGTCATAAATGCAACTCCGGATCTGACGTATGACGACATGCCTGAGATAGCAGCGGACACACACATTGGAACTCTGGATTGCTGATGATGGGGCTTCATACACTACGCGTCAAGCGTCATGACACTCATATGGCGTCCGTTTTGCTGCAATCAATGCGTTAGGCAGCGTCGTCTCAGAGTAACAGGCCGCCACCAGTTCGAAGCAAGCCTTGCTTCTGTGGTAAACTTGTTCTGGAATCGGGATCAAATAAACTTCCGGCAATGGTCGCATGCGGCCGATCTTCATGGCAGATGACTTTGATCACTGCCGCCTCATTCTGCAACACAGAGAGACGCACACGCGGCGACTCTGAAGCACTGCCTAAGTTTCGTGAGAATATTTGTGACCGACCAACCCTCAACCGACAGCAACGCATTGACGGAAAACGAGATACACAGCGCGATCGGTTCTGAGGGCATTGCACGCCTGGTTCGAGCGTTTTACCAGCAAGTGCCTCACGACGATGTTCTGGGACCGATGTACCCGGTCGAAGATCTTCAAGGGGCAGAGGATCGACTACGCATGTTCCTGATTTTTCGTTTCGGTGGTCCGCAGGATTATCTGCAGCATCGAGGCCACCCGAAGCTGAAGCTTCGACATGCTCCGTTTTCGATCGATCAACGAGCTCGCGATCGCTGGGTCAGCTTGATGAGCACGGCTCTTGAAGAATGTCGGTTTCCTCTGGACGTCTCGCGTGTCATTCGAGACTTCCTGGGGCATGTCGCAACATTTCTGATCAATCAGTAATCGATGTTGATGATGTCACAGGCTCCGGACTTAAGATGCGTGACAAGCGTGAATTCGAAACCAGACGACTTTTTCAACGGCCTCGTGATGGTACTGGTCGAGTGATGCGGATTCCGAATCTATGTCTGATCCGGGTGTCGCGCCTGATCATTCGTGGCCCTTATTTGCTCGCCAGTCACTTGCAGTGATGAAGCCTGCCCCTGATGACTGGTGTTCAAAGCCATTCTTTACCCTGCGCCAACCGAGCAAAACGTCCAGTTCCGTAATGGTCGTCGGTGAACGATTTGGTTAACTGAGGCTCTTGCGTGTGATCGAAGGATAAGTATCAACGCCTGATAACTTTCAAGTGTTGCCTGCTCGATCATCAATTGTTCCGATGCTCAATCGCAAGCCATCAGGAATTTCGTCACATGATTCCTCAATTCGTTCACGATCAAGCCAGACGTTGTGTCAGTGTGATGGATTGAGTCAAACCTGAAGAGCAGGGCCGTTCGTGCAGCTCGCGAGAATCAAAACGGTCATCGCAGCATTGGAGTAGGGTGGGCTTTCAGTGTCTGCTGCGTCTTGATGGGGGCAGACGCGATTGAAGATGAGATTGTGCGGTCTAAAGTGCAAGTAGTTTTGGACGATCAGTTGACATCGATACTGTATTACTACAGGTGTAGGGGACCATTCATGATTTTATCGTCATCGAGCTAGTCAGAATTCTAATAGGCTCGTGATGCAGATGGGGGGCGTTTGCGGAAAGCATTCTGTTGATTTAGCCGTGCACTATTTTTTATGGCGATGCAGGGGCGGAGGCGAAACGTGGCGACGGCGTCTGAGGCTTGTCGTTAGGCGATTAATTCAACACGCCACTTTTCGATGCTTATGGACATATCAGCCAGCAACCCCAGCCGAAACTGTGACCAACATTGCACACATGGCTCATCTGTCGGTGAAAGTGCCGTCCTGCAACGGGGCCGTTCTAACACAACGATCCGCAGAGAGGCCCTTGGGTATGTCTGTCGCACTTCTGATCCGGAGAAGCTTAGCTCGTTAGAAGGGTGCGATACCTGATTTTGTGATCACGGCTGGGGGAGTAAGCGGAGGTTGGTCTCAAACTTCTATGAAGTCTGGGACCTGCGATCTGGGAGCGTG
>CAIJTV010000223.1:0-3329 GCA_903823635.1 uncultured Planctomycetaceae bacterium | reverse complement strand
TCGAGGTGCTTGAGGATCATTCGAGCCGCATTATTGCGGACTCATTTCCCTTGTTTGTCGCATTCGTGCGTGCACCGTCCTTTTGTTCTCGCCCCTTGTTTGACGGTTCCAGCCCCCCATCATGACGTTTGCATCTTTATCCGGCCAGCGAATTCTTGTTACTGGATCTTCAGACGGGATTGGTCGCGCGATTGCTCTGGAATGTGCAAAGGCCGGCGCGGATCTCGTTGTGAATTGTCGTCAGTCAATCAGCAAAGCGGAATCTGTGGCGGAGGAGATTCGAAAGCTGGGCAGGGCGGTCGACGTGATTTTGGCTGATGTCTCGCGAGAAAGTGATCGCCAGCATTTGCTGCTTGAGTCATTTCGGACTGGCCGCGTGGATGCCATCGTCAACAATGCGGGTGCAGATTTGTTAACGACCGAATTACGTGGTGCAGAGTTCTCCGTGAAGCTGAATCAACTGATTCAAACGGATTTGCTCGGCACCATCGAATTGTCTCGGGCTTTCGGGCAGCGGTTTCGAGAGCAGCAGCACGGTGCCATCCTGAACATAGGCTGGGACCAGTCTGATCGCGGCATGGAAGGCGATAGCGGTGAGTTATTCGCGACGGCCAAGAATGCCATCATGGGATTCAGTCGATCTTTGGCTGTGAGTTTGGCGCCGCTCGTGCGAGTCAACTGCATCGCACCTGGCTGGATTCGAACTGCCTGGGGTGCGACCGCAAGTGAATACTGGCAGGACCGAGTCATCTCTGAGACACCGGTTCGTCGTTGGGGTGAGCCGCAGGATATCGCGAATATGGCACGCTATCTGTTAAGCAATGAAGCATCCTATATCACAGGGCAGGTCATCAACGTTAACGGTGGCGCGGTTCGATAGTGTTTGGCGGCAGGTTTGTTGATCAGCAAGCCTGAAGGTTTACAGTTGCTCAGCCGGTTCTGACATCTTTTGTTCCGTGCAGGTCCCATGACATCCTCCGCTGCTATTCATCAGCCCTCGCTTCTTTTTGTCACCGGTCGATTGGCCGAGGCCAGTTTGCGGGAAGTGCTCGACGCTATTGCGCTGAAAGTTGGCTTTCGATTCGAGGTTGTTGTTCCCGGAATTCAGGTCGCGGCGCTATTGCATAGTCGGCTGCTCCTGAAGCGATTAACCGTTCCCGCAGAGATTGATCGAGTGATTCTGCCGGGCTGGTGTCAGGGTGATCTCCATGAGCTGGAGCAGCACTTCGGGAAACCCTTCGAACGTGGCCCCCGCGATTTGCATGATCTGCCGGAATATTTTGGACTGAGCAAACGCCGTAAGGCCGATCTGTCTCGTTACTCCATCGAGATCATTGCCGAGATCAATCACGCGACGCGAATGCCGCTCAAAGATTTAGTCCGGGAAGCACTCAGTCTTGCGGCTTCAGGTGCCAATGTCATTGATGTGGGTGGAGTGCCGGGAGAGAGCAGCCATCGCATTTCTGAAATCGTTTCCGCCCTCAGACAAGAAGGGCTACGCGTATCGATCGATAGCTTTGATCGTCACGAAGTTGAACAGGCGGTGATGGCGGGAGCCGAACTGATCCTGAGCTGTAATCATTCCAACGTGGACTGGGTTACGCAGCTGAAGACGGAAGTTGTGGTCATTCCTGATACGCCACAGGATCTGCAGTTGCTGGATGATCTGATCGAACAACTTCGAGGTGCCAGTGTTCCGTTTCGCGTTGATCCGATCATTGAACCGATCGGGATGGGGTTTGCGGCATCTCTGGATCGCTATCTGAAGGTTCGTCAAAAGTACCCCGATATTCCCATGATGATGGGAGTCGGTAATGTCACTGAGCTGACGGAAGTTGATTCTGCGGGCGTGAATATGGTGCTGGCCGCTTTCTGTGAGGAGCTGGGGATTCAGAGTATTCTTACAACGCAGGTCATCAACTGGTGTCGAAGCGCGGTCCGTGAATTTGATGTGGCTCGTCGACTGGTTCACCACGCCGTAGCTGCCCGCACAATCCCCAAGCATCTGGATTCTTCATTGGTCATGCTGCGAGATTCTCGTTTACGTTCAGTATCAGCGCAGACGCTGGAGAGTCTGGCTAGTGCGCTGACCGACACGAATTTTCGAATCTTTGCGGAAGCCGGCCAACTGCATTTGATGAACCGCCATGGTCATTGGAGTGGCGACGATGTCTTTCGCCTGTTCGAGCAGTCTCAGGCGACCGGGATGGCTCTGGATGTGAAGATGGATCCGAGCCACGCGTTTTATCTGGGCTATGAACTGGCTCGTGCTGAAATCGCACTGCATCTTGGAAAGCAATACGTCCAGGATGCGCCAATGCAATGGGGGCTGTTGGGTGAGTTGAAGGCTGGCTCGTCCAGTGCGATGCATGGATCTGACAAAGACAATCAATAACTGGCGAAGAGGCCGCTGAGCCAAAAGAAGCGCGCGGAAGTATGCGGCACTCGTTTGCAGAAAACCGGGAAAGCCATCAGCGACATTATTGGCAAGGCTAAGTCGTGCAGCCACAATCCCGCCTTTAATGTTCCCCCGGTGATTTTCAAAGGAAGACGGTTTGTTATGTTGCGATCAGAACTCATTCATCCGCAAATCTCTCAGATTCTCGCGCGAGCCGGCCATAGTTCGAAAGTGCTGATTGCTGACGGAAATTATCCGGCATCATCTGCGATTGGTCCTAAGGCCGAGTTGATCAGTTTGAACCTTGCACCTGGGCTGGTCACGGTTGCTCAGGTTCTGCGTGTGCTTCTGACGGCGATTCCCGTTGAAGCGGTCAATACGATGGGCATGCCGGAAGATGATCCCTACCGATTGCCTCATGATCCACCGGTCTGGAGTGACTACCGGAAGATCCTGGCGGACGCTGGCCAGTCGATTGAGCTTCAGCCAATCTCGCGCTGGGAGTTTTATGACGCTGTTGATTCTCGCGATCACGTCCTGACCATTCAGACGGGCGATCAGGCGTTGTGGGCCAATCTGCTGCTAACTGTTGGGGTCCGGAAGGCTCAGTAGGGAGCGTCCGAGGTTTGGGCTGTTGATGTCGAGGTGTGCGGTTCCAGCAGTGAACGCTACACGCCGTGGCACGGCCTTTTTAGGCTGCCGCGTTGTTCAACTCCGTCCGAAAATGCCGGGCCGTTTATGGCAGACCCTGTTGATTTCCCGCGTTGTAGGGCTTCCGGAGGTTTACTGAGTCTCAACGCCCGGGGGTTGGGTAGAATCGGTCTTCTGTGAAGTTTGCCTCATCTGGTATGCTTCAACGAGTGTTCGGAAGGGCAGTTTGTCAGATCTGGATTTGGCCGCCTTCGGATCGTGAACCACGATTAAAAGTCAT
>CAIJTV010000222.1:0-7356 GCA_903823635.1 uncultured Planctomycetaceae bacterium | reverse complement strand
TAACGATACGACTAATCAGTGACTCGTCGCCTGTTTCTGTAGATTCATGCAGACTTGAATCTGCCTGATCCAGCAGGCGTTGTACGAAGGCTGTCTCGACCAGTCGATTCCACCCCTGAGCTGCGTGATCTCTGGCAATTACCGGGCTTAGTGACTCGGTCCTGATCTCGTGGCAATCCGCAAGCTCATTGAGCCGGCGATCAATCTCAATGCTTGTCGCCAGTCGTTTCTGCATCAGGCGGCTGCCAATCAGAATAAATGCCATCAGAGCGCTGAAGAGCCAGATTGCGTATCCCTGGCCAAGGCTGCTGAAACCGGCGGCGATCAACAGGCCGGTCAATCCAAATGCCGCATGAAGCGCGATTGCATTCCGCAGGAGTGGGCTACCTGAATTGTTAATGGAAGCTGCTGACACCGGAAGGCTTACCTGAGAAAAGAAGTTATCCTGGAATCAATCTGGGCACGGCAGAGGCAACTTTTAGTGAACTAATTCTGTGACTGTTGAGGGAGCTGATTCGGATCGGGATTCAGCGAGAGCCTGAACTTTTTCGACAAGTGAGCGAGGACTGAATGGTTTGCACAGCACTTCAGGCAAGCGAAGTTTCTCGAGTGTTTCCGGCTCTATCTCAAGGCCCTTGGCTGAGCAAAAGAGGATCGGAAGATTGCTGTAAATCGCGTGACTTCGAATCGCTGCACAAAGCTCAAGCCCCGACATTCCGGGCATCTGGCAGTCGGTGACCAGCACGTCCGCCGGTTGCTCCTCAAGGAGTCGAAGTGCCTGTGCGCCTTCCACGGCAGTTCTGACTTCAAAGCCAGCCCGTGCCAGGTTGAACCGTATGACATCCTGTAAAACGCGGTTGTCTTCAGCAACGATGACTCGATAGGGTTTCACTTGCCGGGTCCTAAGACGTTGATTGGACATATGGCTCGACCGCACGGTCGTACAAAGAAGATGGCTCCGGGCTCCTGCGCAATGCTGCTCCTGATCAACTCTAGTTCACATTTTGCAACATGAAGGGCTGAACGCAGGTTTCTGCGGAATCCATTCGCTGGCAGACATCAAAAAAGAAGGACGCGAACCGATCACGGTTCGCGTCCAGATTTTCTATCATGTTGGCCGTAGACACTACCATGCAGAATATTCAGAGTTCGGATCGTTCAGGTAGAACTCACCCGTGGTCTGGTTGTATGCCCAGCCGTTTGGGCCACTGACAGTGAACGTCCCTGTGAAGCTTCGTACGCTGTTGTCATCGACATGAGTGCCAACCTGCGGTGAAGGAAATGTTCCGCCCTGCAGCGAGGATCGCAGTGATGTCGCCAGCGTTGTGGCCGGAGGATAAGAGCCGCTTGTCGCCCGATATAGCTCAATGGCGTTCCGAATCGTTGTCAGTGACTGTCGAGTTCCGTTCTCTCGAGCGTCTGTTGTTACGTCAAAAAGTTTAGGAGCTGCAACAGCAGCAATAATGCCGAGAACAAGGACCACAATTACCAGTTCAATCAGTGTGAAGCCACTGCGTTTCTTTGCGACGTACATCGGAGGCGCTCCTGTGAGACTTGTGAAGACGACACGGGTCGAAGTCACCATTTCAAGCTGTCGTTCATGGTGTTGGTGAGTGTTTGGTGTCATTCGACAACGGAACAGTAGGTTGAATTTCCGCATCTTGCGGAAAAAAAAAGATTTCAATACAAAAATCTTGACCGTCTATGTTCCATTAGGGTGACGTTTATTCCGGATTGTACCTGTCCGGCGGAGTATTTGTGCGAGTCGTCACCGTAGTCGTATTCCCTCAGGTATCAAGACCGCTCCATCAAATGGAAAAACCCGCACTTCCGCTGCATTTGTTTTGCAGGGGAGTGCGGGTTAGATATTTCCGCCACACGGAAATCAACGACTTCACTGACGGTCAGGCTCGGTCACATCGAACTGCAAGCAAACCAGTGCTGAATGCACGCGGTGGCATTCACTCTGCCTTCTTGAAGCCTGCTTCTATAAGTCGATCGTAGCCCGCTTTCAGCGGTCGAATGTCATAGCCTTTGTTCTGAGCAATTTCGGCAAACATCAGCACTCGACCGCCAGATCGACAATGAACATAGATGGGGCAATCCTTCGGCAGGGGAGCCAGAACTTCTGCAACGTTGCTTGCTTCCTTCAGCTTGCTGAGCGGGATGAATTCAGCGTCGGCCAGGTGTCCAGCATCCCACTCCGCCTGTTCTCGCACATCAAGGATCACTGCTGATTTCTCTTCAACACTTTTTTTGACGACATCGAGTGAGTCAATCGTGTGACCAGCTTCGGTAAACATTGTTTTCTCCGGTTTTGTTGAAGTTGCTGCGGTCTTCTTCGTTCCCGCAAAGACAGGTGCATCCGGATCGCCACCGGACTGCAAGTAGGCAATGAGATCCAGAATCTCATCTTTATTCAGTGTATTGATCAGGCCATTCGGCATCATTGACGTTTTGGAAACGAGAGTTTCTTCAATCTCTTCACGGTTGATAACGGTTAGATTGCCGGGCTCGAGCATGTTCTCGGAAACCATGATGGTGTCGTTATTCAAGTTGACAACTCGTCCCACAACCTGCTTTCCGCTGTCGAGTACGAAGACATTGCCCTGATACTGATCAGAGATCACTTTGCTCGGTTCGATAATTGCTTCGAGCATCGTGCGAGCATTGTAACGACGAGCAACCGCTGTCAGTTCGGGCCCAACGATTCCTCCATCTCCCGCGAAACGATGACACTTAAAGCAGGCTGTTACCTGAAACATCTTTCGGCCAGTGTCAAAGTTTCGGCCGGTCAGGCCCGCTTCAACATCGGCCAGCAGATCATCGACAGCCCATTCTTTGACAACCGGCCGAGCTGCCGCTTCCACCAGAGGAATTCCTCCGGTTGGTTGAGCTTCCAGGACATCCTTCAATGCAAGCTTTTGTTCTTCAGTCAGTTTGTCGATCGCTTCCTGGCGAATGTTCTTGATGAACCCGGAGAATGAATTGCCGCCTCGCAGAGTTACAGAAGTCGCAAACCACTGGAAGAATTCTTTTCTCTGATCCATGGTCCACTGATCTTTAAGTGCTCGCAAACAGTAGACATAGTGGATCTGCTCTTCCTGACTCGGGGCTTTGGCCAGCAGGTCCAGAGTTTTCGCAGCCACTTCACTGTCGTTGAGGTACACCAGAAGTCGGCAAAGTTCCCGATTAAGACGCGGGCTCTTTGCAGGATAGGCCTGATTCAGTATTGCTGACACAGCACGGGCCGTCTGCGGCTCAGGCTCTCCCATGCGAATAAAGCACAGTCCGAGAACTCGTAGCGCATCCAGCATCTGACTTTCTGTCAGTTTCGCTGAATTCAGTTCTGCCAACGACTGCAATAGAGGAACCTGCAGATCCTTGCTGCCACAGCGAGCGAGGCCAAGCAATGCTGTGATCTTTGCATCTGAATTCGTGTGGATTTTCAGCGCCTGATCCTGCCACTTTGCAACAGGCTGATGTTCGAGTGCCGTGCGAGCCGCAAAGCGAATGCTGCGATCAGGATGGCCAAGTAATGGCATTGCTTTCGCGATGGCTCCTTCTGCCTCACCTGAATGCAATGCTTCCAACTCGTGTCGAATCTTCCGAAGCTCCTCGCCCCCATCCTTTTCAGGCGCCACGGCCGCAGTTGACTCGGTACCCTTGTAAGTGACACGGTACAGGCCTGATTGAGTTTTTCGTCCGCCGATCATGAAGTACATCGCTTCGTCAGCGGGATTGATCACCATGTCCGTTACGGGCAGAGGAGCTGCTGCAATAAATCGCTCGGCTTCACCGGTGTAGGTCGAACCGGAAGGTGACATGTGTACCGCGTAAATGACGCCATAGCTCCAGTCGCTAATGAACAGAGCCTTTTGATATTTCGCGGGGAATTTCGCTCCGGTTCCAAACGCGATGCCCGTTGGCGAGCCTGGTCCGATGTCAACCACAGAGCCAAGGCTGTCTGGATAGTAGGCTGGCCACTTCCCTGTGCCTGATCGCCAGCCATACTCTGCGCCGCTGGTAACATGGTTAACACGAGTTGGACGATACCACGGTGAGCCAACGTCCCATTCCATGTCGGCGTCATAAGTGAACAGTTCACCGTCCGGGTTCAAGGCAATGTCGTACTCGTTGCGGAAGCCGCTGGCCAGCAATTGCCAGTCTTGTCCGTCCGGACTGACCTGTGCAATCCAGCCACCGGGAGCCATAATTCCGACAGCATGTCCACCTGCGTCCCACATGCGTGGCAGGAGTTGATCTTCGTCCCAAATGCGTGGTACACGAGACTGTGAGAAATCCGTAACCGGTGTGTGGTTTCCACAACAGACGTAGAGCGACTTCTTGTCTGGCGAAAGAATAATGGCGTGTGGACCATGTTCATTTCCACCATTCAGTTTTCGAATCTGCTCGCTGGTGTCGTATTGATCATCGCCATCGGTGTCGCGAACGCGATGCAGGCCAACACGAGCTTCTTCACCGCTGTTCGTCATGACATACAAACTGTCGAACGCACACAGCAACCCCTGAGCCATACCGACATCTACATTGATTGTTTCAATGCGAATGTCATCCTTAGAACCTTTGGCGGGCGGAGTAACACGATACAGTTTTCCGTACTGATCAGAAACAATCAGTCGTCCTTTCGGATCCGGAGTCATGCAGACCCACGATCCCATTTTGTCTCCTGCCACGGAGTACAAGAGTTCCACATCGAACCCTTCGGCAATCTTCATGTCTTTAACAGGAGTTGCCGTCGGTTGCGGAGCTGAATCATCTGTCAGCACAATCGAATCGATAATCATGTCACCTTCAGCGCTCATCGGATCAATTCTGAGCGAAGTGACTGGCGACGTCGTGGAAAAATACAACTTCGCAGATCGAGTGTCTTTCTCTGATCCCCTCAGTTGCGTCTTGATGGACTTGTCTTCCGACAGTTGAGGTTCCGCCTCTGTTGTCCAGAAAACCTGAATATCGACATTGCCGCGAAATCTGGCGTTGATCATCAAAAGCTGGTCGCCAGTCTGACCTTCGACGTTACTGCTGAAATATGGATCCGATCCTTTTGATTTCAGATGTAATGAACCGTCCTTCACGGAAAGTTCCAATTGATCATTGGAAACCCAGCCGGAGGGATCCTTGTCGAATTCCCATTTGGCGATTTCGTCTGCAGAGAGATTTGCAGGCATCATGGCTGGGATCAAACCAAAGAGCGAGCAGAGCGTGATGAGTTGGCGATGCATAAAAAAGAATCCGGAAGGTGATCGTATTGCGGCCGGGAAATGGAACCGCATTTTTCACTGAACGATCAGAAGATGATGGTAAGGGAGGACATTAAGGAAAGTGCGATCGGGCCGCTTGTTCAGGGGGGTGATATTTCAGGCCAAAAACAACGCAATCGAGGACCGCCCAGGTTCATTGAGCATTCCGACGTGTCTTTAACTTTCCTGGGCAGTCTGACGCCATCCAGCCCCGGATTCAAGGCATTGCTTTCGTCACGGACTCCAGTGCCGTGGAATGAATGTTTTCGGAATTCGAACATCTGGTTTCAGAGTCGCATCCAGGGCTGATTTCGTTATCCTTTCGCGGCAATCTGGAAGATCGTTTTGGGCTAATTCCTTAAAGCCGATTTTCTGTCGTTCAATGGTGCTTTGGTCAATTCTCATTTTCTGGTTCTCAATCTGTTCTCGAAAAGTACGCGTCACGATGTCAAAAAAGTCTGAAGTTAGAGTTGGTCTGGTCCAGATGATCTGCAGTGAATCGCCTGCAGTGAACCTGGAACGCTCGATTGAAAAGATCCGCTCCACTGCCGCAAGTGGTGCTCAAGTCATTTGCCTGCAGGAAGTCTTCAATACTCAGTATCCATGTCAGGCCGAGGAGCATTCTCGCTTTGAACTGGCGGAACCGATTCCTGGTCCGACCACCGCGGCACTTCAGAAGATTGCGAAGGAATTGAGTGTTGTTATCGTTGTTCCGTTGTTCGAAAAGAGAACTCACGGTCTGTATCACAACTCCGCTGTGATCCTTGATGCGGATGGATCAATCGCGGGCCTCTATCGGAAAATGCATATTCCGGATGATCCGCTGTATCTGGAGAAGTTCTATTTCACACCCGGAGACCTCGGGTTCCTCGCGTTCCCCACGAAGTATGCGAAAGTCGGCGTCTGCATTTGTTGGGATCAATGGTATCCCGAAGCGGCTCGTCTGACCGCAATGCAGGGGGCGGAATTGCTGTTCTACCCAACGGCCATTGGCTGGATTCCCGGTGAACGAGAGACCTACGGAGCCAGTCAGTATTCCGCATGGCAAACGATGATGCGAAGTCATGCGATCGCTAACGGGCTTTTTGTCGGCGCGCCGAATCGTGTTGGAGTCGAAGGTGAGATTCAGTTCTGGGGCGGGAGTTTTCTGGCCGATCCTTATGGCAATGTTCTGCATCAGGCCGTTCACGAAGCGGAAGAGAATGTTGTTGTGAACTGTGATCTTTCTCTAATCAACACTGCTCGAACGCACTGGCCCTTCTTCCGCGACCGCCGAGTCGACGCATTCGCTGATTTGCAGAAACGTTGGATCGATCCTGCGTAATGCGGTTTGCTCGTCGCAATCGTTTACAAGGCCGTCGTCTACCACAGCCTATTCGTAATTGTGACATTCGCCGTTGATAACAACTCGCGATCGGTTGGGCTTCGATGAGAATTGCATGCACTCACCGCGCGCATTGCGGCTCGATACGTCAGGAGTAGTGAGACTGCAATCTTCGCGATGAACCGATCGCATCCAGAATTCCCTGCCAGGTGGAATTCCGGGCGATGCATTCAACAGTTAACCCACAGTCGTCTGCGGCTCTGGCTGTCACGCTGCTGATCGCAGCGATCTTTGTCGTCAACTCAGCCGGAGAAATCTCTGCCATCTTTAACAGTTGGGCAAACTGGCGCGCAATCGATGGACTGCTAAGCCCAATCCATTGCAATGTACCAGACTTCAGGCGACCAACGACGTCCGAAGAAAATGCAGCGACATCACGGTTCTCGTAAACCACCAATTGCTCAAGATGAACTCCTGCATCCTGAAGCAACCCGGGAAGAACATCGCGTCCGCGACTGGCACGCACCCAAAGCACGTTCTGTCCCTGAGCACGTTCGGCGAGGGCCGTACCAAGCGCCTCTGCCCGAAACTCAGCGGGCACGAAGTCGGCCTGAATTCCAAACGATTTCAGCTTCAACGCTGTCGATGTTCCGATTGCAGCGATTGCTGCTGCATGCAATGCACGAGCATCCCGGCCGGATGCCTGAAGGTGGCGAAAAAACTCACTGACTCCATTAACGCTGGTAAAGACAAGCCACTGAAACTCAT
>CAIJTV010000221.1:0-3710 GCA_903823635.1 uncultured Planctomycetaceae bacterium | reverse complement strand
TGAGGCGGCACTGAGATACAACAATAATGAGGCGACGGAGAGTGCCAGATACCGAAAGCCCTTCTAACGGGTAATGAACGGCCCTTTGTCGTATTCATCACCGATACCAAACACAAACGTACTTTGATAACAAGAAGGAGTTCCAATGTCGGATCAGGAAAAGCGAGCGTCAATCATTCAGGAGTTGGCTGTTGCGTACTGGATGGAGATCGAAACGGTGATGAACTTCATCTCCAACTCGATCAATCTGGACGGTGTTCGCGCTGAAGAGATCAAAGCGTCTCTGCAGGCGGACGTACAGGCCGAACTGCTGCATGCTCAGACTCTGGCCAAACGTATTAAGACGCTGGGTGGCACCGTGCCGGGCAGTGCCTCATTTGTATCACGTCAAAGCAGTCTCCAGCCGCCAAAGAAGAATACTGACGTTGTGAGTGTCATCAAGGGCGTGATTCAGGCAGAAGACTCCGCGATCGCTCAGTACAACAAGCTCATCAAGCTGTGTGACGGATTCGACTATGTGACTCAGGACATCTGCATCACGGCACTTGGTGATGAAGAAGAGCACCGCCGCGAATTCATGGGCTTCCTCTCCGAGTACGAAGAATAAGTCGGCTCCACATGATTGTGCCTCCGTCTTTTCTCTTTCAGTACTCGATGGCTGTTCCTCGTGTGGAAGCGATCCCTCGCAAAAAAGGGTCGCTTCTGCAACTGGACGATGGCTGCAGCTTGTTCGTGCCCGGCAGCATGAATGATACCGACAATGCGTTCGGTCTCAGGATGGCATGGAATCAGGAAGGCCTGGGCATTGAGCTCGATGTGCCGGGCAAGAAACTTCCGCCGGCTGGTCGCCATAAAGATCTGAAGAATTCAGACTACATCAGTCTGTTCGCGGATACTCGCCACACCGCGAACGTGCATCGAGCCACCGAGTATTGCTTCTCTCTCGTAGTGCTGCCATGTGATGAAGAGGCTGACGAGAAGCCTTCAGCGGCGTTCGTCGAGATTGCTCAGCAAAGAGCCTCCAAGCGTGATCGCGATGGACGCAAGTGCCCTGTTCAGGTTCATGTTCGACCCGACGGGTATCGACTGGAGATCTGGATTCCAACGTCGCAGATGTTCGGTTTCGATGAAGCTCCGGAGATCGGTCGAATCGGGTTTTCCTGTCTCATTCATGACACGGAACTGGGTGAGATTCCGCTGAACGTGGGTGGCGATTTCCCTGTGGCATTTGATCCTTCAACGTGGCTTCAACTGGAGTTGAAATCGTGAAGGATCTGTTCAAAGGTTGTTTCTTTGCAGCAGCATGGATGATGGGTTCAGCCGCGGCCGATGCTCAGGTTTCCGACGCCGCATTGAATGACGCACCGACAGGAGTTTCACGCATGGATCAGGCAAGTTCAGCTCCGATTGTGATTGGGCATCGAGGAGCCAGCGGATATTTACCGGAGCATTCTACCGAATCCGCCGTAATGGCTCACATGATGGATTGTGATTACATCGAGCAGGACTGTGTGATCAGTCGTGACGGCGTTCCGATCGTCATGCACGATATTACGCTCGACGATTTGACCGACGTTGCCAAAGTATTCCCGGATCGAAAACAGGCCGATGGCCACTGGTACGTATACGACTTTACCGTCGACGAGCTGCGTCGACTGCGTCTCACGGAGCGACGATCTCCGGGAAGAGCATGGAGGGACAAGGGAACTCGATTTCCTCTTGAACTGGGCTCATTTCGCATATCAACGCTGGCCGAACATCTGCAGTTGATCCGGGGGCTGAATCAATCACGAGGCAGAACGGCTGGAGTTTATGTCGAAGTCAAAGAGCCGAAGAAGCATCGCGCTGCGGGCCTTGATGCTTCGACGCAGATCCTGAAAGTACTTGCTGAATACGGTTACGATGCCGCCGATGATGCGATATTTCTGCAGTGCTTCGATAAAGACGAAGTGATCCGTATTCGTAACGAGCTGAAGTGTCCGCTGCCGCTCATCTATCTGCTGGGAAAAGCGCCCACGACTGATGACATCAAAGATGCGGCGGGCTTCTGCGATGGACTCGGAGTGTTGTTGACGCTGGTCGTCTCCGGGGCCGATGGCGAAACACCGATAATCACAGAACTGGTCGAGACGGCTCATCAGCACGGCCTTCAGGTTCACGTCTGGACATTTCGCACCGACGCCTTCCCGACGTTTGCGAAATCCAGCGAGCAACTCCTGGAATGGCTGGCGGTTGGAGCAGGCGTGGACGGGATTTTCGCGGACCAGCCGGATGTGGTCGTCAAGTGGAGATCGCAACGAATGTCGCAGGTGACTCAGGGCAACCCGTTTCGGCTGCTGAATAATCGTCCTCGAAGATAACACGGCTGGCTGAGCCCTTCAATTTTTGCGTTCTTCTTTATCACAACCCGAAGCGTCAGCGAGGGATTTGTTGGCGCACAGTTCGCAAGGTTCGACTTAATCCCTCACGGAAGCTTCGGGTTTTGAGGAACCAACGAAAGTCTGGATACCGCGATGAAGTATCTGCTTGCATTCGTGATCGCCTCGATACCACTGTCGGCCTACGCTCAACAGCCTCCCGCATCATGGCCTCCGAAAATCAGCGGTGAGCAACACGTCTACAAGACGGTTGGAGGCCGAGATATTTGTCTGTGGCGTATCGCAGCAGATTCCTCGAACGGCAATAAAGAACCGGGGGCAGGGAAAGCTCCGGCGATCGTCTTCTTCTTCGGCGGTGGCTGGACGTCGGGAACTCCCGAGCAATTCTTGCCTCAGGCAAAGTATCTGGCGTCGCGCGGAATGACGACATTTGTCGCTGACTATCGTGTCGCATCCCGCGATAAGGTGAAGGTCGCGGTCTGTGTGGAGGATGCAAAGTCTGCAATACGCTGGTTAAGGGCCAACGCGGATCAGCTGGCGATTGATCCGAATCGAATTTGTGCGGCTGGCGGCTCAGCCGGAGGACATCTCGCCTGTGCGACGGCTCTGCTGCCAGGGCTTGACGCAAAGAGTGATGACTTGTCTGTCAGTTGCGTTCCCAATGCTTTGGCACTCTTCAACCCGGCGGTTGTGCTGGCTCCGATTGATGGCTTGCCGACCCCGAAAGAAGCTGAGACTCGACTGGAAGGATTGAAATCTCGACTGGGGGCCGAGCCTGAAGCGATGTCGCCCGCCCATCATGTCCGTTCTGAGCTTCCTCCCGCGATCATTTTTCATGGCGAAGCGGATACGACCGTTAAGCCGGCAACCGTGCAGAAGTTTTCAGAGCTTGTGCGCGCAGCGGGCAATCGCTGTGAATTAAAAATCTATCCCGATGCACCTCATAGCTTCTTTAACCTTCCCGGAAACAGCGCTGCAGCGAAAAAGAAGGACGCCAGCAATCGGAGAGAAGGACAGGATCAACGCTCAGTCTGGCATCGACAGACCTTGCGCGAACTGGATCTTTTCCTTGTCTCACTCGGCTGGATTTCCGGGGAACCGACAATTTCTGAACTGAAAACTCGCTGAGCCAATAGCAGGGCTGCAGCGAAGTGCTCTGTCAGGATACGGTGGGGCGAGGTAGTGGATCTTGCCAAAACAGCAGGACCTTTAGCAAGGTCCACTACCCCCAAACTCTTGCGGTGCAGAGCAGAAGTTTATTTGTTCCACGGAATCGAGTGGTCGCGGTGAGCGAAACGGTGCGAGCGGTGCGGTGACAGCAACACCGGAGGG
>CAIJTV010000220.1:0-5171 GCA_903823635.1 uncultured Planctomycetaceae bacterium | reverse complement strand
TGATGATAAGTTAGCGGTGCTTGACGTTCTCGCAACGGATGAACATGGCCGTAAGCTGAATATTGAAATGCAAACGTCCTTGCCGGGGGAGTTGCCGCAGAGATTGGTTTACTACGCGGCATGCCTTTATGCCGGGCAGTTGACGTCGGGGGCGAGTTACTCCACTCTTCGCCCCGCACTCAGCATTTGTGTGCTGAAGCAGGTCATGTTTCCGCAGAGTTCAAAGCTACATCTCGACTTTCGCTTGCGGGAAGTGTCCGGGGAATTGCTGACTGACGATCTGCAAATCCATCTTTTGCAATTGCCAAAGCTGCGAGTCACCGCCCAAAATGTGTATCATGCTTCACCCACAGAACGTTGGGCGTATTTTCTCGGTAATGCTGAACATCTGACACAGGAAGATATTCGTCGTTTGTTCCCGGATGAAGAAATCGCCGAAGCTGCTTGAGTTCTGAAAATGATCTCTCAAACCCCTGAAAATCGTTATCTCTACGAAGCCCGCATGAAGGCTCAGCGTGATGAAGAATCACGTATGCGAAAAGCACTGCAGGACGGATTAGAAAAAGGTCGGGAAGAGGGGCGCAGTGAAGGACTGCAGGATGGCGTTCGCGCGGGGCGCATTCTGCTGCTACAGCAAATCCTGGGACTGCCAGAATCCACGCTGGAGCAGCTGGCCACTTGCGACTCCGCATGGTTGTCAGACCTGGAAGAGAAACTGCAACAGCAGCTTCGTCTCCGCCAACAGTCATAATCCGGGTGCTCGCAGGCACAATTCGGCTTTCTCAAGCTGCCAATAGGTCGAGTCATCGATACTATTACGCGGTAATGCCCCCACCCAGGTAGCTCTGAAGTCGCAGCTTTGGAGTCACACTGCAGCGACCTTTCCCGAGAAGCCTCTGAGTATGAAAACGCCTCACCGTCGCGATTTTATTCGCCGCTGTCGAATTCTGTTGGCGATTCTCTTGTTCCCGTGTTTTGCCTCTTCTTTCAA
Source organism: uncultured Planctomycetaceae bacterium (assembly GCA_903823635.1). Classification (GTDB taxonomy): domain Bacteria; phylum Planctomycetota; class Planctomycetia; order Planctomycetales; family Planctomycetaceae; genus SXXK01. Next base: position 4,180 of record CAIJTV010000220.1, on the reverse strand, counting down.
TTCCGCTGATGCAGCAGACGAAGCGAAGCCAGAGTCCAAGGAATCCGTGGACCCGGGGCAATTGAAGTTCTTTGAAGAACGCATCCGCCCGGTGCTCGTTGAACATTGTTATTCTTGCCATTCAGCAGACGCCAAATCGATCAAGGGCGGACTGGTGCTGGATTCTCGTGAAGGTGTCCTGGCCGGTGGCGATTCCGGGCCAGCTCTTGTGCCGACGAAGGCCGACGACAGCCGGCTGCTCCAGGCGATGAAGCATGAATCTCTGGAGATGCCGCCTGAACGCAAGTTGCCAGAGAACGTTATCGCCGATTTCTCGAAGTGGATTGAAGACGGTGCAGCTGATCCTCGGATTGGCGGAGTCGTCCATAAAAAGCAAGCGATCGATATCAGCAAGGGACGTGAGTTCTGGTCGTTTCGTCCTGTTCAGAAAACAACGGCTCCTGAAGTTGGTCGCGAAAGGGCGAAGAATGGGATCGATCATTTCGTCGCAGCGACTCAACAGGAAAAACTCGGCAGCAGTCAATCGGTGGCAGACTCCGTCGCTGGTGATGCAACGGCGGACGCTCTGATTCGGCGGCTGACTTTTGTACTGACCGGACTCGCGCCAACCCTGGAAGAACAGCAACAATTTGCCACAGCGATGAAGACCGACCCAGACGCTGCGATGGCTGCAACCGTCGACCGATTACTGGCATCTCCTCGCTACGGAGAGCGTTGGGGCCGGCATTGGCTGGATGTGACTCGCTTTGCGGAATCGACCGGAGGCGGACGCAGCATGATGCTGCCGGATGCATGGCGATTTCGCGATTATGTCATCGGCTCTTTCAATGAAGACAAGCCTTTCGATCAGCTTATTCGCGAACATCTGGCCGGCGATCTGCTACCTGCAGACTCCGATGCTCAACGCGATGAACAGGTCATTGGCGTGGGCTATTTGATGCTGGGGGCAATCAACTACGAAGAGCAGGACAAAGAACAACTGCGAATGGATGTGGTCGATGAGCAGATCGATTCCATGGGCCGTACGTTTCTGGGAATGACGCTCGGATGTTGCCGCTGTCACGACCACAAGTTTGATCCGATTCCGACAACGGACTATTACGCCCTGGCAGGAATTTTTCGCAGCACAAAATCACTTACTCCCGGCAATGTCTGCGGATTTGTCACGGCGCCACTGAAAGTCGGTTTCGACAAGGCAGCGTCAGAACAATGGACAGCCAAAGATGCCGAATTCGAAAAGCAGATCGCGGCACTCAAGGCAATAGACACGATTGAAACTCCCGGGCGTCCCGGCGCTCCTGCATTGAAATCTTTGCAGGGCATTGTCGTTGATGATTTGGACGCTCAGTTCGACGGAGAATGGGTTGGTTCGAGCTTCCAGCAGCCATTCGTCGGCGCGGGGTATCGCCATGCCGGGTCGCCTCGGCTGGGGATTTCCGCAACGTATGAAGCAATGCTGCCTGAAGACGGCGAGTATGTCGTTCGCATGGTGATTAATCACGCCGAAAGTCGATCCGACAAAGTTCCTGTGTTGATTTCGCACGCAGACGGCGAGTCAGTGTCATACGCCAATCAGCAACTCAAACCGCCTGGCGATGGCGTCTTTGCGGAACTGGGGCGATACCGCTTCGAGAAGTCACAGATGGCCAAAGTTGTCATCAAGGCGTCCGAAGCCTCACCCGGATATGTCATCGTTGATGCAGTGCAGTTTGTCCCTGTGGCACTGATGCCTTCAACCGCTCCCGCTGTTGCAAAATCCGGAGAAAAGACTGAAAGCCGGGAGGCTATCGAACAGAGAAAAACGGAACTTCAGCGGCTGGAAAAAGAGCGTAAAGAATTGGCCAAACAGAAGCCTGAAATCCCGGTCGCAATGTGCGTTGAGGACGAAGCGACGACGGAAGACTGGCATGTGCATGTTCGCGGCGAAATCCGCAACCTCGGACCAAAGGTTCCACGAGGATTCGTCAGCGTAGCAACGCCGGCAGAACTGCCGGCATTTTCCAGCGAATCGCTCAAATCTGCCAGTGGTCGCAGAGAACTCGCGGACTGGGTCGCGTCTCCTCAGAACCCGCTGACAGCCCGCGTCTACGTTAATCGCGTCTGGTCCAATCTTCTGGGCGAAGGTCTCGTTCGCACGCCGGACAACTTCGGGGAAACAGGCGAACGTCCTACTCATCCGGAACTACTGGATTATCTGGCCGCTACGTTTATCGAAGACGGCTGGTCAACGAAGAAACTGATCAGGCAAATCTGCTTGTCTCGCACATTCCGAATGTCAGCCTCAGGAGCACCCGAGCAATTAAAATCGGATCCGGACAACCGCTTACTGACGCGAGCCAATCGTCGTCGACTGGACGCGGAAGCACTGCGTGATTCTTTGATGCAGATCAGCGGCATGTTGGATCTGTCAGTGGCGTCCGGCCGAACGATCGCAAAGCTTTCGACGTACGACAACGAATACCGGCACGGGGCTTATCCTCTGCGAGTTCGCAGCGTTTACGTGCCTTCGTTCCGAAACACGATGTTGGATCTGTTCGAAATCTTCGACGGTGCGAATCCGAATCTGGTGACCGGGAAGCGAACTCGAAGTACTCGCCCCGCCCAGGCACTTTACATGCTGAACAGTCCGTTTGTGATGGAACAGGCAAAGCTGTCGGCTGACAACTTCCTGAAGTCGCCTGAGTACTCTGCGGACAACCCTGAGGACAGCATTCGAAGAGCCTGGAGAAAATGCCTCAGCCGCGACCCATCCCGCGAAGAACTGCAGGCGACGCTGAATGTGATCGGAGAGGATCTTCGATCGGTCGAAGCATGGACGGAGGTCTTTCACGCTCTGTTTGCTTCCGTGGATTTTCGGTTCCTGGATTGAGATCAGCCCGAACCTCACGTCGCAGCGACCGGCTTTCGTCTCCAATTTTGGCGTCGCTCCACTGAAGAGTTGCGCCCCTTTCGCTGCACGGCGTTTGATTGGGCATAGGAACTGATCAGACATTCCCCACCCGGATTGCCTCCGATCTCCGAGCTGCAGACCCGGCGGAAAGCCTCGCCGTGAATCCCGGATAACGCCTCGCCAGGCACCACTCGATGCGCGTCGTGTTTCTGGATACCAATCTCGAGCGATTTGCCCCCACTCTGGAGCCGCCTGGAGGCCACATCGGGCTCGACGGTCGCCACTCACTTGCCGGTCCATGCTGTCGGGTCCGTGGGGAACAGCAAGCGTTCTGACGCGTTCCTGAACACACCACGACCAAGCCCGATCAGCAGACCCCAACAGAAATCCATAAGCCATTCAGCAGCATGGCCTTGCGATCAATCTCCGTTGTCGAAAAACTGATAGATTCGGGTGGGGGAACTCACCGGATCAATGACGTCGCGCGCTCCCTGCAAAACGATTTTGAAAATTGCAAAAATCGTTTATCCCTGTCCCCTGATTGGATCTGCGAGCAGTTCGTCAGTCATCGTGGCCTCAGATCATGGCGGCTCCGCTTGACGGGGTGAAAATGATAGCTAAATTGCCCGCCAGTGGTGGTTTGTGGGGAGAAGTGGGAAGCCGTGTGGGATCCGCGGATTTCTGCAGATTACCAGGTCAAAGTTCACACAATGGCGCTCACGGGAACATACGAACGCACGATGGATGACAAGCTTCGGCTCGCCATTCCTCGCCCTTTGCGTGACGGTTTTCGGGAGCCTGAGTCAGAAGATTTTTTTCTCGCACCGGGAAACGAAGGATGTCTGTCCCTTTATTCGCCCAAAGGCTTTGAAGCTTTCACGGCGAAGATGGCCAGCGTTTCAACGGGGCGAGTTCAGGTTCGAAATTTTCTTAGATTGTATTACTCGCAGGCGGAGTCCGTGCAGGTAGACAAGCAGTCGCGAATCCGGATCCCGGAGCGACTTGTGAAAATGGCTAACCTAAAACACAACGTGGTCTTGATCGGAGTTCATGACCACGTGGAAATCTGGGACAAGGAACGGTGGGATTCGTTCCTTTCACAGAATGCGTCGCAGTTTGATGCGTTAACGGCGGAAGCTCTTGATCTTTCACTACCAACCTGAGGCTGGTAGTTGTCGTGCGTGTCAGATTGCAAAAGGTGGCTCATGGAAGTGCCGCCTGTATTGGCCTCCTCAAGGAGGTTTCGGGAATTGGGTCGGCGTGAAAATGCCGAAACGGTTCCTGACACCT
>CAIJTV010000219.1:0-1794 GCA_903823635.1 uncultured Planctomycetaceae bacterium | reverse complement strand
CCATCACCGGAAACGGCATGCACAACCGGAGCGTACACAAGTGTGCTCCAAAGGACAGTCATCATCCCGAGCCGAATCGAGGTTAGGCTTCGGGACCAGAGAAGTGCTAATGGCAGCACAACAATCATAAAACTGCACCAACGAAAAAAAAACTCGAGGATGAGCGGCAGATGATAGAGCGGACGCTTAGCCGCAAACATTGGCCGCTCCGGCCCCACGACCGGCATCATGCCGCCCATTGCCACATAATCCATATTGCCGAAAACCCCGCCACGACCGTACAGGTGAGTTTCATCCACTTTCGCATCCTCAATGACCATCATCTCCTGTAACGACAGCATCGGCCTTGGATTTGGGTCTAAAGCCGGCACCGTCCCAACCGACGGAGCGAATGCAATGGAGAAAACCCAAAGCCCCCACGCGACGGTAAGCACCGCTACGTGGAGGGGCAGTGATTGCCAGATCGCCGGGTCGACTTCGGTAAAAATGCGAGGTGAAAATATAAGCACAAATCCAATGATGAACAGGAGCATCGACAGGATTGGCACTATAGCGATCCATCCGAGATCGCCCGATGAAAAGACTGTCTGCCAGAGAATCATTGACCTTCTCGCAATCTATCGCCTTGCCCGCGAACAATTCTCACTTCCCTGTCGACTGCACCACCAACAAACTCTTCGACACACTCTTCGACCGGACCATCCGGCCATCGCACGACAATCCGGTCAATCTGCGTATGCGTACCAATTCCAAGATGCACCCGTACATCATTGCTGGCAAGAAAACTGGTGCAGGGTGTGACGCTTGCGAACCAACGGTCTTCTCCACATTCAATAGTCAGACTGGCACCAATGGCGTCTCGCTTAAGTTTACTGTCGAATAGTCGCAACCGAATCCAGTGCCCCAGTTTCGGGAATTCATTTCGATAATATCTGGCTCGACCTCCTGAGTTTGTAACAAGCAGGTCGATGTCACCGTCTTCGTCCGGGTCGCCGTACAGCAGACAACGAGCAGAACCGACCGCTCGAGTAAAATCGCCGCCCTGTCCGACCGTCTCGTCTTTCAACAACACGCCTCCGGTTGACATCAGCAACAAATTCCTGTCCGCGTAGTCTTCCCAGTATGTTGCAGAATCCTGCACACTAACGGGACGCTGCTGGAAAGTATCTTCTCCATGTGGCGGAAAACCAGAGTGGCACGGAATTACCAATCCATTAACGAGCGGTAAATCCAGCCAGCCATCGTGATTGAGATCGATCAGAGCTGCCCCCCAACCTGTATGAGGTCTGGTCCAAAGATTGAGTCCAGACAACTGTGTATTGTCGATGAAAAAGCCTTTCCCTGAGTTTTGATACAGAACATTGCTTTCCGTCGACAAAGTCGAGATTACAAAATCCGGCGATTGGTTCCGATCGATGTCACCAAAGGCGATTCCCATGCTTCCGACGGCATAGCCAGCCGCATTCAGCGCGACACCATAATGGGCGGCCTGCTCAAGAAAAGTCCCGTTGCGTTGATTCACCCATAATCGATTGGGCTGACTATCATTCGCAATCAGAATATCGGGCCACTCATCTCCAGTCAGATCTGCCGTCACAACTGTAAACCCATAACTAGTCACTTCGGACATCCCTGCAGAAACTGTCACGTCTTTGAAATGCAGTTTTGATTCGCCAAGGCCATCCCCAGGCTGCACACCCTCATTGTGATAGAGTCGATCAACCGTCGGTGCGAACTTATGTGGCCCACAGTAGCTAACCATTCCTTTCTGGAACCCGCAACTCGTACTGTGAT
>CAIJTV010000218.1:0-3319 GCA_903823635.1 uncultured Planctomycetaceae bacterium | reverse complement strand
GTCATACACGAGCACCCGTCCGGCATCATCAAGGACGAACACGTTATCATCGGCGTCTGAATAGAGTCCTCGCGGTGCCGGCAAGAATCGCCCCGACGACGGAATCTTCCACGAGTCAAATTTCGAAACGTAGAACTCCGGATCATTTCCGCCGTCAACACAGCCGGACAGCATCAGCAGAATGATCGACAACAAGCCACGAAGACGCGACATCGGAAGATGATTCCGGTGCGATCGCTGGCTTGTTTGTTGAGACATGGGAAAGGTCACTCGAAGCTCGGATCTTTTAGGCAGGTCTTTTGATTGTTGAATTCGATTGATCAGCCGCCGGGCGTTAGCCCCCGGTTCCTAAGCTTTTGCATTTTTGAACAGGGGAAACCGGACGCTAACGCGTTCCGGCTAATTTTATTACCAGACACCCACCGGGCGGCTTTCGCCGTTACGGGTTAAATAACTGGCAACTCACCGCAACACCAAGGATACTCGAACACCTTCCTGCAAGGGAACCGCCGGGCGTTGGTGTTTGATGATTCGCGAGGACCCGGAGGTAACACTGCGAATCAGGGATTCTGAATAAGGTCCGTCGAACAGACACTTCATGTATTCGGCTTCTCCGGTTCCATTTGCCGCGACACTCAGGCGTTCTGGTCGAATCGCCATTTCGGTGGGCCGATCCACGTGGATGCCAAAGTCTTGAATCTCCGCAGAAGTGAACCAATTCACTGGTCCCAAAAATTCCGCCAGAAACGCACTGGCGGGTGACTCGTAAAGTTCTCGTGTCGGTCCCTGAAAAACAACGGCTCCTTCATGCAGACAAATCACCGAATCGGATCGCCGCAAAACGGTTTCCGGCTCGTGCGACGAAAACACTATTGAGGAAGAGGATCGTTCGATCAGACTAGCCACCACTTCCCAGTAACGCGGCTTTCGGCCCGGATCCACGTGACTGAGCGGTTCGTCCATCAACAGCATTTCAGCGTTTGACACTAAAGCTCGAGCCAATGACAAACGAGATCTCTCCCCCTGTGACAGTTCATCCGGAAACGCTGCTTTTCGATGGTCCAGATCCAGGGAGGACAGAATTTCGTCTGCCAATTCTTTCGATTTGTTAACACTGTGCAGATGTTGTTCGGCGGACAGATGGGGCCATAAACCGCCATTCTGAGGCACCCAGAAGAGCGGTACTCGGCCCGCAGTTGGCCCCAGCGGTCCTCGCAGAGTCGACGCGGATGCAGATTCCGGCAAAGTCGACGCGGTGTTTCCAATCGTCCCGCTGTCAGGGGTTTCGAACCCGGCGAGGAGATTCAGCAACGACGTTTTGCCGGCTCCCGAGTACCCAATCACGGCGGTTCTGCGGTCGGAAATCGTCAACGACACGTCGTTCAGTCGAGGCCGATCGGTTCCGAGGACAGTAACGTGATTGACGGTGAACATAAGACTCAGCAATTTTCAAAGCGGGGCACGAGTGACTTCCATCGGTCGATCCGCATAGGATAACTACTCCCCCGGACAGATTGCGTCACTTTGGGCCTTAAAAAAGGGACCGATCCGCAGGATGTCGACTCCCACCAGTTTTTGTAGCCCACCGATGTGATTACTGCATATTGGTGGGCCGACGTTCGTGATGCTCACTTGTCCCAGCCTACGATTACCCTCAATTCACAATCTCTTCACATAAGACACTCCCCATGAAACGCGTCGGCATCATTGCTCTGCTTCATGAAAGCAACACATTTCTCGACGAGCCCACAACGCTGGATCATTTTCGCTCGAACCTGCTGACCACCGGCCAGGGAGTGATCGATGCGTTTCAAGGCAGTCAGCATGAAGTCGGCGGATTCATCGAAGCGATGTCGAATCAGCCAGAAATTGAACTGGTCGGAATCTTCGGCGCGCGAGCGATGCCGTATGGAGCCATCACGACAGAATGCTGGCAAACGCTGATCGAACAACTGGAGAACGCTCTCCGGAACTCATTGCCTCTGGACGGTCTGCTGGTCGCTCCGCATGGCGCCACCGTCGCGGTGCCGGCGCCGGATGCGGATGGCGATTGGCTGCAGCGAGTTCGTCAAATCGTCGGGCCGGACATGCCGATCATTGGAACGCTTGATCTGCATGCGAACGTTTCGCCACTGATGGCTCAGCAATGCAACGCTCTGTTTGGTTATCGCACGAATCCCCATCTGGACCAGAAGGCTCAGGGGCTGGCCGCCGGACGAACCATGCTGCGAACATTAGCCGGGGAGATTTCCCCCAAGCTGGCGCTGGCTCAACTGCCTTTGTGCGTGAATATTGAACGACAAGCGACGCAGGAGGAACATGGTCAGCGATTCTGGGCCGAAGCCGATCGACTGCAAAAACAGCCTGGGATGATCAATGCCTGTGGGCTCTATGGATTTCCTTATTCGGACGTCGAAGAAATGGGCGGCACGGTACTGGCTGTCTCTGAACACAGTCAGGAGCTTGCAGAATCGGCAGCGAAACAACTGGCCGACTTCTGGTGGGCGATGAAGGATGAATTCACCGGCCAGCTGATTTCTGTCGAAGACGCCATCGCAATGGCCAATGAAGTGCGAGCATCCGATAAGACTCGTCCTGTGGGACTGCTCGAGATGGGTGACAACGTCGGCGGAGGAAGTCCGGGCGATGGCACCTGGATTACTCACGGATGGCTAAAGCACGGCCACGGTAAAGTGCTTACGGTCATTGCCGATCCGGACGTTGTCAGCACTGCAACCAAGAGCGGTGTTGGTACGACGTTATCGCTCAGCGTCGGAGGCAAAATCGATCCGGCTCGCCATGGCGCGCCGCTGGTGGATCGCTTCAAAGTGAAGAGCCTGAGCGAAGGAGTCTTCTCGGAACCGGAAACGCGCCACGGCGGCTATTCGAAGTTTAATCAGGGCCCGACGGCGGTTCTGGAAAGTGATTCCGGCGTTACGGTGATTGCGACAACTCTGCGAGTGGCCCCGATGAGCCTGCATCAGGTCCTTTCGCAGGGACTGAACCCGGCTGACTTTGCGGCCATCGTGATTAAAGGCGTGCATGCACCGGTCGCGGCGTATGCACCGGTTTGCAGTCGGCTGATTCGAGTCAACACTGACGGAGCCACCACCGCCGACGTCCACCGCTTGGCATTCTCACATCGACGTCGGCCAATGGAACCATTTGAATCTGTCGGGGCATAGATTCAAGCTCAATATTCAATGCTTGCATACGGCCTGCGTCCTTGCAAAAGGGAGCGGCTGGATATTTGTTAACCGTCGTTGCTTACACCTCAGTCTGGCTGTCACGAGTTTTTCGATTGTGACGATTGAGCTGG
>CAIJTV010000217.1:0-1571 GCA_903823635.1 uncultured Planctomycetaceae bacterium | reverse complement strand
GTCCCGCCGATCTTCTCGACGTTTGTCTTGACAACATCCATTCCCACGCCGCGACCTGATACGTTGGTGACTTTGGCCGCCGTGGAAAAGCCCGGCAACAGAATCAACTGGATGGCATCGCGATCTGGCATCGCCGCGGCCTGCTCCGGCGTAATCATTCCTTTTTCAATCGCCTTCTGCCGCACTCGATCCACATTGATGCCGGCACCATCGTCGGCGATCTCAATGTTGACCTGACCACCTTCGTGATAAGCTCGTAGCCAAAGTGTTCCTTCAGCGGGCTTCCCGTTGGCCTTACGAACTTCGGCCGTTTCGATCCCATGGTCGACCGAGTTGCGGACGATGTGTGTCAATGGGTCTTTGATGGCTTCCAGAATTGTCTTGTCGAGTTCTGTTTCAGCACCATCCATTTTCACTTGAACCTGCTTGCCACAACTGATGGACAAGTCTCGTACAACGCGGGGCAGTTTGCTCCACGCATTGCGGATTGGCTGCATGCGAGTCTTCATAACTCCTTCCTGCAGTTCCGTCGTGATCAGGTTGATTCGCTGAGAAGCCGCTGCCAGTGCTGCGTCTTCAATCCCCTGACTGAACTGCATGATCTGATTGCGAGCCAGTACAAGCTCACCGACCAGGTTCATCAGTTTGTCAAGCAGATGCACATCGATACGCACCGAAGAGTCCGCAGCAGAACCGCCGCCTTCGCCATTGTCGACGGTGCGTGCTTCTTTCTTGACTGCCGGAGTCGCCGCTGCCATGACCGGGGCGGGATGATCGTGATCCTGTTCTGCCGAAACCGCCGCCGCTGGCGGCGGCGTTGGAGCAATCTCTGCGGGAGCAGCCGGTGCTGATTGAGCTGTAACCGCTTTGCTCTTCGCTTTGTTGCTTCTTGATTTCTTACTCTTCGTTGTTGATTCTGAAACCGCCGCTGCGACGTCGTTGCTGAGCTCGCGAATGACTTGCTCGACTTCGATCTCAGCCTGCTCAGAGGCTGATGCGGGAGCGGCCGGCGGTGCAGCCGACTCACCATTCTTCAGTCGTCCCAACTTGGCAACCAGAGCTTCGTAGGCTTCTTCACCTTCTGTCGCGGTGCTGTCGATCTGTCCCAGAATGCTGCGAACAGCATCCACCATGGACAACAGCCCCGATGTGATTTCCGCGTTCAACTGCAACGCACCGTCGCGCAAACGCACCAGAAGGTTTTCACCAACGTGCGTGATGTGCTCAAGCTTCGGGAAGGCAAGAAAACCCGAAGTGCCCTTGATGGTGTGAATCGTGCGAAAAATACTGGACAGCCGACTGCGATCATCCGGAGAATCCTCCAGCGCCATCAGGTCCTTGTCCAACTGATCAAGGTTCTCGTAACTCTCTACCAGAAACTCTTTGACGATATCGTCGAGCATTTCCACGGGCGTCTACCTTTCGCTTCGCGCTCTTTCACGCGTCAGAGAAATGTTGAATGACAAACCGCTAAGGGGCGGTCGTCGCGTTCCCGTGATCGTTTATCTGCGTTGCTTTCTTGCTACGCAATGTTTGCGCATGTTGCCTGTTTTCAACACGCTGGTGCAGTT
>CAIJTV010000216.1:0-3607 GCA_903823635.1 uncultured Planctomycetaceae bacterium | reverse complement strand
TGCTCGGCGGTTTCGCCGCGATGTTGAGCTTGCTCTTCAATGTCATCGGCTCCACGGTGGCCGGCAAGTATCCGCTGGAAATCATTCGAGTCTATCTGACATTTCCTCTTGGGGAAAAGGCCTTGCCACTGGGAAGCCAGACCGGGGCGTCACCGTTTGTGATTGACGACGGCCTGATACTCGCCCTTGGCTGCTGCCTCTACATCGGCACGGGCATGGTGCTTGGCAGTTTGTTTCATGCCGTGATTGCCCGCTTTGCAGAAGACAAGTCGATGGCGGTCAAGCTGATCTGGGGCACCGCTCTGGGGACAGTTGTCTGGTTCGTCAATTACTACCTGATCCTATCCTGGTTGCAGCCGTCAATGTTTGGTGGCAACTGGATCACGGACGGAAAATATCTCCCGTGGTGGGTCGCTCTGGCAACTCATATTGTCTTCGGCTGGTCGATGGCTCTGATGGAACCATTCGGAGCTTACGTCCCTTACAAGCGGCCGACTGACTGACGTTAAACGGCCCGGAATGGCCGGCTGAAGCCAGGCCTACTTAACAAAAGAATCAGCAACCTTTCTTTCGAGCAATAACTGATGGCGACGCTAACGATTCCGAAAACACAGAGTGTGTACACTCATGAAGAGCTGGTCGACGAAAAGATCATCAAGTGGTTTTTCGCAGCAGCTTTGACGTTCCTGACGGCTTCGATGCTCGCAGGGCTGCTTGTTTCATTGCAGTTGATTCGGCACAACCCATTCGCCGGGATTGAGTTGTTCTCACCGGGTCGCTGGCGAATGGTGCATACCAACGCCGTAGCCTATGGATTTCTGGCCAACGGATTTCTGGGCTGTCTGCACTGGGCGATTCCTCGCCTGACGCTGCAGCCTGTGCTGGATCGCCGGCTGTCATGGTTCATCTTCGTGGCATGGCAGGCCGTAGTGGGTGCCACGGCGGTAGGCATTCTGCTCGGAGAAGCTCAGGGACTGGAATGGGGTGAGACGCCAATTTGGGTTGACCCAGTTGCTCAGCTTGGTTTGATACTTGTCGCACTGAATTTTGGAACTCCGATCGCTCGCATGAAGGGGCCGATGTATGTCACGCTGTGGTATTTCATGGCCGCGTTTATCTGGACTCCGCTGACTTATGCGATGGGTAATTTTATTCCTGAATACTTCGTGTCAGGAACAAGTGCCGGAGCAATCGGCGGGCTGTTCATTCACGACCTTGTCGGTCTGTTTGTAACGCCGCTGGGCTGGGGGCTGATGTATTACTTTGTGCCCATTCTGATCAAGAAGCCAATCTGGAGTCACGGGTTGTCGCTGGTCGGATTCTGGGGACTGGCCTTCTTCTATCCTCTGCAGGGGATTCATCACTTCCTGTACACGCCGATCCCGATGTTCCTGCAATACGGTGCTGTTGTGTCGACGATCGCCGTTGAGTTGGTCGTGACAACCGTGATCATCAACTTCTTCGGATCGATCTGGGGTAACTGGAGTATCGTGCGAACCAATCTGCCTGTTCGATACTTCTACACGGGAATGGTCTTCTACTTCCTGACCTGTCTGCAGTGTTCTTTCCAGGTCACGCTGACCTTCCAGAAGATTATCCACTTCAGTGACTGGGTTGTGGGTCATGCTCACATGGTCATGTTCGGCGTGTTTTCAATGTGGATCATGGGAATGATGATCTATCTGTTCCCTCGTTTGCTGAAGCGGGAATGGGCCAGTCAGTCGCTGCTCGAATGGCATTTCTGGCTCTCGACGGTCGGGCTGGCTGTAATGGCCGGTGACCTGATTCTGCTGGGGTTGTTTCAGGGCTGGTCATGGGCTGCTCTGGAGCCATGGGATGCATCAACGGAATTCTCTGTACCGTTTTGGGCTATTCGAGCGATCGCGGGCTTGGCGATGTTTGGAGGTTTGATTGCTCTCATCACGAATATCTTCAAGACCCTGAAAACAGCACCAGCGAACGCCTGATAAAGCAGCCAACACCGATTCAAATCCAAAATCGGCAATCGGCAATCAAAAATCACCATTCGATCTTCTCCGAAACGGCATGTGGCGTGTTTCGGTAATTTGTAAAACGACAACGGAAATCTGAGAACTGGTAACGAACCATGTTTGAAAGCAAGTCGGGAATTTTTTACATCGCGGGCATTGGCTTCTTCGTGCTCGCCTTTGTTTCGAACGCTCTTGTTCCGTGGTTGATGTACAACGACATCCCGGAGAAGACCGTCGCGGAGCTGATCAATCCGAATCTGAGATATCAGTTCGAAGATCTGGCTCGACGCTATCCGGAAGCGTTCGAAGCCGCCTACGGCAAACCACCGGGTGGTGACGCCGAGCATGATGCGTGGTGGAATGAAAAGTGTGGCGAAGCCCTTCGAGTTGGTCACAGGATCTACGTGGGTGAGGGCTGCTGGCATTGTCACAGTCAGTTCATTCGCCCGGTCTCTAACGAAGAGCAACGCTGGGGGCCCGTGTCGCGATCCGCCGAGTATCAGAATGAGTTGCAGCGACCAGTGCTGTTTGGAACTCGACGAGTCGGCCCGGACCTCTGCCGCGAAGGCGGCCGTCGTTCCAATGACTGGCATGCGGTCCATTTCTATAAGCCGGACAGCTTGTCTCAGGAATCTCCGATGCCGGAGTATCCGTGGTTCTTTGATGGATCTGCGGACAAGCCAAATGCGAGGGGTTTAGCCATCATGACCTATGTCCAGTGGCTGGGGTCATGGCAGGAGAGTTATCCGTACTATGAAGCGTATGTAGAGTCAGCGCTTCCAAAACCTGAGCCAGCGGAGGCTGACGCTGAAGCGGCCGAGGGTGAAGCTGAGGAAGGCATGGCTGATGAAGCTGAGGCAGCCGCAGAGGCAACTCCTTCTGATGCAGCACCTGCGGCCGAAACACCTGCTGGCGATGCCGCTCCTGCTGCAGAGACTCCTGCGGCTGAAGGAGCTGCTCCGGCGGAGACAACTCCTGCAGACGCTCCCAAGTAAGTGATTTAATAAATGAACCGACAGTGATGACAACACGGAGGGCTGACGCCCTGCCGCTCGCCTGAATTGCGGTTGCCTGAATTAATGGAAAGAGTAGTCCGATGAATCGATCTGGTGCATGGACAATTACGATTGTCTTCGGCGTGATCATTCTCATCCCAAGCCTCCTGGGTTTCGCCATGAAGTTTGGTGAGCTGGTCACGCTGACGAAAAATGTTAGTGACAGCGGCGGTTTCGCAATCACACCCGTGGTCAATTATCTGCTGGCCAGTCTTGGATTCTTCTGCCTGCTCCTATGGGCCGCCCTGAATGGGATGTTCCACGACCTTGAGCAGCCAAAATACAATATGCTCGAAAACGAACGGGAGCTGGATCGAAATGTCTGATACGAAAACCTCCGGTGGTCCCGAACAGACCACGCCGGAACAGGAACATGTTTATCACTATTACCGCGGTAATGAGATTCCGTGGTACGTCCGAGTCATCTGGCTCGGATTCTGGATCGGCACGGTCTACTACATCATGCGGTATTTTTTCCCCGCGATGCAGGTTGAATTGGTTCTGCCCCCATGACAACATCTTCCCTCACACTTGAAGATTCAAACCATACGGCAGCAGATG